>NZ_CAKTTZ010000004.1 GCF_934617235.1 uncultured Ellagibacter sp.
TAGGATTCGAACCTAGGTAGACAGAGTCAACGGGTTTACAGCCCGTCCCCTTTAACCACTCGGGCACACGCCCATGATCGACGCTTAATTCATGTGTATTTATCAAGCTGCCGCTCGCTTTTTGCCGTCCTCGGCGCAGCGAGCAAGAGAATATTACGGTACCCACAAAAGGCTGTCAATACCTTACACGCCACCGGGCGTATCTATCCACTATTCCTTCGCAATTCACAAGGCATGCAGATTTTCCCCATTGCTGACCTGGTGTTATGAAGTGACTCCTCCCTCGCCTGCGAGGTTTTCCCCTACGTGTTATTATAAAGACGCTTTTGCCAAACGATAATCAGCATGCTCAACCAAGGAGGTTCCTCAGTGAGCGAGCATACAAACACACTCTCAAGGCGAGCGTTTATCGGTACAGCGGCAGCAGTTGGTGCTGTCACGATGGCCGCTCCGAATATCGCATTCGGCGCCACGGCTGCAGAAAAGCAAGCCGAAGCCGATGCCGTTCGCAACCAGTTGATCAGCCTGCAGGCTGACTTGGAAACGGCTTCAGACAATTATTATGGCGCGCTGGACGAACAACAGGCTGCTCAGGACGCCATGGCGGCGGAGCAAGTCAAAATCGACGACACGAACGCGCAGATTCAGGAGTTGCAAGGGAAGCTTTCTACGCGTGCACGCAGCATGTACCGCACGGGATCGGCGAGCTTCCTCGACTTTGTGCTGGGTGCCTCCTCTTTCGACGAGTTCACGTCAAACTGGGATCTGCTCACGCAGATGAACAACAACGACTCCGACATGGTTGACAGCTCTAAGCAATTACGCGAGGAGCTGCAGGCCTCGAAGGACGAGTACGCACGCCAAGAGCAAATCGCAGCCGATAAGGCCGCAGAAGCTGCGCAGATTCAGCAAGAAGTACAGGCGAAGGTCGACCAGGCTACCGAGCTTGTCAACTCGCTTGATGCCGAAGCGAAAGAGCTGCTCGAACAAGAGCAGGCTGCTGCGGCTGCTGCGGCTGCTGCAGAAGCGGCTGCCGCAGCAAATCGAAACAACGGTTCCGGAGGCGGCTCGAGCTCTGGCGGCGGTTCAAGCAGCGGCGGCTCTAGCAACAGCGGATACTCTGGCAACGGGGCGGATATCCCCTCGTATGGTTCGGTCGTCGATTACGCTATGTCGCGTATCGGTTGCCCGTACGTGTGGGGCGCGGAAGGCCCGAACGCCTTTGACTGCTCCGGGCTCGTTCGCTGGGCATACCTGCAAATTGGTATCTCCCTTCCGCACCAAAGCGAGTCGCTATATAACTGTGCCTCCTGGCGCGGCCCTGTCTCTGAAGCACGCCCGGGCGATGTCCTTTGGCGTAGCGGCCACGTTGGTATTGCGGTAAGCTATGGCGGATCGCATTACGTGCATGCCCCCACGTTTGGAGCCTACGTGCGCGACACGGATGCCCTTTCATGGTCGGGATTCACCCATGCGTTGAGGTTCTAAGTTCCCGCTCAGCATTTAGCATGCGTACTCGCCCCCGTTTCTTTAAACGAGAAACGGGGGCGCTCTTTTTTGGTGGACAGTTAAGATGCCTTGGCCGCGCAGACGCACAAGAAACGACCGTCGAACCGCCTTCAGCACTGGTCACCTGCCGTCCCGCCCGCCTTTTCCCTCCCTTAGAGGGAAGCGGATTTATCGCTCGCTGGACTTCGGGGCTTCGCTATCTCAAAAAAGAAGCGGCCCGCTGCTCATCGCAGGGGCCGCTTCGCGTAATGGGTTTTTAACAGGCGCTACACATCAAGATCCATGTAGGTGTCGAACTCCTTCTCGATTTCCTCGGAAGGCTTCTTCGTGAGCAGCGAGACCACGACAATGGCGATGCAGGCGAACACGAACGCTGGCAAAAGCTCATAGACGCCGAACCAGCCGCCGAGGGGCTTCACCAGGTTATGCCACGCGAAGACCGACGCCGCGCCGACGAGCATGCCAGCGATGCCGCCCTGCAGCGTGGTGCGTTTCCAGTACAGGGAGAACAATACGAGAGGGCCAAACGACGCGCCGAAGCCCGCCCATGCGTAAGAGACGACGCTGAAGATGGACGAGTTGGAATCCAT
This sequence comes from uncultured Ellagibacter sp., assembly GCF_934617235.1. Classification (GTDB taxonomy): domain Bacteria; phylum Actinomycetota; class Coriobacteriia; order Coriobacteriales; family Eggerthellaceae; genus Ellagibacter. The sequence continues at coordinate 2,100 of NZ_CAKTTZ010000004.1, forward strand.
CGCGATGAAGATGCCGAACAGGAGCACGGCGGCCAAGGTGAAGCGCGCGACGATCATGACCTGGCGATCGGTCGCGTCGCGCTTAATCAGGCCCTTGAAGATGTTCGTAGCAACCGCGGAACCTGAAATGAGCAGATAGGAAGACGAAGAGCTCATCGCCGCAGCGAAGATGCCCGAAACGACAAGACCGCAAGCAAACGACGGCAAGATCATGCGCGAGAGCACAACGAAGACGTTTTCTGCCGCGGACTGAGTGAGAAATTCCGTCGGGATGACGGCACGGCCGATAAGGCCGATGCACACCGCGCTCGAGAGCGACACGACAAGCCAGATCATCGCGATGATACGGGACTTCTTGATCTCATCGGAGTGGCGTACGCTCATGAAGCGCACGAGCACCTGGGGCATGCCGAAATATCCGAGACCCCAGGCGAGACCCGACACGATGGTGACAAGACCGTACTCCCCTGCCGCGCCGAACAGCGGCGCCCCGTTCTCGACAACTTGGTTACCAGCCGCGTCGAGAATCGGGCTTGCAATTTGAGTACCCGAGAGAAAGCCGGGGATATCCTGCAGGAAAGCGACTGTGTTCTCGACGCCGCCCGCCTGCGCGACGCTGCCGACGAACACCGTGGCAAGCGCGAAGAACATGAGCGTGCCCTGGATGAGGTCGGTCGTGCAAACGGAAAGATATCCGCCGACGAAGGTATAGAGGAACACGATGATGGCACCGAGCACCATCATCGTCGCATAATCGAGCCCGAAGAGCGTCGAGAACAGCTTGCCGCAGGTCACGAAGCAGCTTCCCGTGTAAATCGAAAAGAACACGAGCGTAATGATCGCGGCGATCGTCATGAGGATATGCTTGTTGTCGTGGAAGCGGTTCGAGAAGAAATCGGGAACGGTGATCGAGTTGTTCGCCACTTCGGAGTACTTGCGCAAACGCTTCGCAACGAACTTCCAGTTGAGATACGTGCCGATCGCGAGGCCAATCGCCGTCCACATGGCATCCGACGCGCCCGTGAAATACGCGACACCGGGAAGGCCCATGAGCAGCCAGCCCGACATATCCGAAGCCTCTGCCGAAAGTGCCGTGAGCCACGGACCGAGCCCGCGACCGCCGAGGAAATATGCCTCACTCGACGCGTTCGACTTCTTCGCATAGACGAAGCCGACGAGTACGACCACGATGAAGTACAAAAGCATCGCGAGCAGTACCCAAAAATCACCTGTAACCATTTTCATCCCTCTCCAATAGTCGAATAGTCGGATTATAGGGCATACTTTTCCCGACTAAAGTGATATTTCGGCTGCGGTGTAAACGATTCGCGAAACGGCGACACGCGAGGCGTCTTTATTAGCGGCGATAATGACAAAATTTACAGGCGTCGTCGCTCTTGAAAAATGCGCGTTACGCGAGGAAGCCAAGGATTTATTTCGATTGAAACTTGTCCCAAGGGGTATGCAAACGTATTATCGAGGGCAGACAGAATCGCGGTGGGGCCACGCCTCGCCGCATACGGCAAAGGATGTGAAATGACTGCATTCGAACAGATGGACCGCTCGGAGCTTGAACGCGAGCTCAATCGATTGAACGAGGAATATGCGCAGTTCAAGGCAAAGGGGCTTGCGCTTAATATGGCACGCGGCAAGCCGAGCACCGAGCAGCTCGATCTGAGTATCCCCTTGCTCTCCTGCATCGCGAGCGCCGAGGACTGTATCGCCGAAGATGGAACCGACTGCCGCAACTACGGTGTGCTCGACGGTCTCCCTGAAGCAAAGCGCCTGATGGCAACGATGCTCGATGATGTGCCGGAAAACGTGATCGTCGGCGGAAACTCGAGCCTGACGCTTATGGGCAATGCCGTCGCGCGATGCCTCGACTTCGGCACCCTCGGAAGCAAGCCTTGGGCCCAATACCCTGGCATCAAATGGATTTGCCCTGTTCCAGGCTACGATCGCCACTTCGGCATCACAGAATCTTTCGGTATCGAAATGATTCCCGTAAAAATGGACGAGAATGGGCCCGACATGGACGAAGTCGAGCGACTCGTCGCCGAAGACGATTCTGTGAAGGGCATTTGGTGCGTTCCCAAGTACTCGAACCCAGGTGGCGTCACCTATTCCAAAGAAGTTGTCCGCAGATTGGCCGCGATGCCCTGCGCCGCCGACGATTTCCGCATTTTTTGGGACAACGCCTACAGTGTTCACCATTTGAACCCGTTCAAGGCTGACCAGGACCAATTGCTCGATATTGGTGAGGCATGTCGCGAAGCGGGCAACCCCGATCGTTACTTCAAGTTCGCGTCCACCTCAAAGGTGACGCTCCCTGGTGCTGGCATCTCGGCGATCGCCGCGAGCCCCGACAACATCGCCGAGATTAAAAAGCGCATGGCTACAACTGTCATCAGCTACGACAAACTCAACCAACTGCGCCACGTGAAGTTCCTGAAGAACGCTGACGGCATCGCCGCTCATATGGAGAAGCACGCAGACATTCTCCGTCCGAAGTTTACACTCGTCGAAAACGAACTTACCATGGGGCTATCCGAGGTCGGCGGATGCTCGTGGACGACACCCCGTGGAGGATACTTTGTATCCTTCGATGCGCCAGAAGGTTGCGCAAAGCGCATCGTCCAGCTCGCGAAAGACGCTGGCGTCACGATGACGGACGCTGGTGCTACGTGGCCATACAAGCACGACCCCTATGACAGCAACATTCGCATCGCGCCCACGCTTCCCCCGCTCTACGAACTTCGCGAGGCGCTCAGCGTGTTCGTGTGCTGCGTGAAGATCGCTTACGCGGAGAAGCTGCTCGCATAGCGCGCAAGTATTTCTCCTTCGATTGCCGGAAGGTCAGCTGCGGTAAAGGTGTAGTTCACCTGCTGCGGCTGACCTTCTTTGGTATCGTCAGGCTGTTCCACGCGCACAAATGCGAACTGTGTGCATTCATAGCCCTGCATGAGCAACGCATAGGCATAGCAGAGCGCCTGGAGTCGATGCTTTTCCTGGAGTTGTAACGGCGTTTCCCCTGGCGAATCACCTGTTTTGTAATCCACGACAAATGCCGTGCGACTGTCTTCCCCGTCAGCAAGAAGGTCGATTTCGCCTTCCATGAACGGCGCATCATCGCTGTTCCCGACACGCACAAAGAAGGGGACCTCCGCCCGAAGTCGAGGAAACGAAGCGACATGTGCCGCGATGTCGCTTTCAAACCACCGAGAAAGCGCTTCGGAAAGACGCAAACGCTGAAGCTGAGATAGCCCGCAATGGCGTGCAAGCGCTTCGACATGCGTTTTATCCGGACAGGCGAGCGTACCACCAGCATCGCGCGCGCATACCGCCTGCTGGGCTAGCCTATGGAATGCAGTGCCTAAATCGGTCGCCTTGTCGGCATCCCCCGAAAGCGAAGCGCGAATCGCGTTCCATGCCGCATCGTCTGCATCCATGCTGTCTAGCGCATGAGAGAAATCGCTATCTTGAAGTACGTCCTCTTCCTCAGCGGATGAATCGGTGTCGTCGACAGTGGGACCGCTATGGGCGATCGACGAGTAACTGAACACCCCTGCACGCGACGAGGGCCACGGCTGTGCCGCAAGTTCGCTTGCGGGCGAAACTTCGGGAATATCGACAACCCGACATGCGGATTCGGAAGCGTCCGCATGCGACTTCCCTTCTCCCTGTTCAAAAGCCCCTTCTCCATCTTGAGCTCCATCGGCTTCATCATCGAGCGTCAAGTCGATTCGCTCTACACGAGCAGGCGATTCTCCCCCGAAATCAAGAAGGGTTACGCCTGTTTCGAAAGCACCGTCAAAGCCGCAGAGAGCAGACTCGACGCTTCCCCAGACGCTCTTTGCGAGACCCGTCGGATCGTCTTTCGTCGGTCTTCCCGCGATAGCGCAAATGACCGCCTCTTTTGCACGGGTAAGAGCAACATAGAGCAACCGGCGCGTTTCCTCGGTTTCGCCAAGATGTTCATGGCGCTGGATTGCACAACGAACATCGACTGGATTGTGGTCTTGGGGGTTCTCTATCAGCTGTTGGAAAAATTCGTCGTCTTCGGCCCCCTCGAAGGGGTTCACCGACATGCTCTTCGCGATGAGCTGCGAAGACTTCTCCTGGTAGCGAGCTACCGAAGCGCCCGCATCGAGCGAGATGTAGGTCTTCCCCTTAAGGGAGGTTCGCGCCAAACGCGAGGACCGAGCCTCGTCAGAGCGGATTTCCGCCACAGCGACAATAGGGAATTCCAGGCCCTTGCTTGCATGAATCGTCATGATGCGCACAAACTCACCCGATTTTGCAGAAAGCGAGCCTGGCGCCTTTTTCGCAATCTCGATTTGCGAGCGTAATTCAACCGCTGTTTGAGCAGGCCCGAAGCCACCTTTACGCTCGATATCGCGAGCAAGACGACATGCCTTGTAAACGTTCGCTGCGCGCGCTAATCCTTCTGCCCCTTCATCCTCAAGGCGCCGAAGCCAACCGGAATCAACGAGGACGCCCTCCATGATTTCGGACAAAGGGCGCACACGCACATTGGCGGCCGCCTTTTGAAGCGTTTGCACCGCCGCTTGAAGGCCAGGCGCAAGAGTGGTCCCCTCTTCGGCTGCCGCATATACCTTCAGACCAGAATCAAGCGAGCGACGACGAGAGATGCCATGAACCTCGTCGAAGCCCGTCGACAAATCGATAAAATCATCGGCGGTGAGCGAGAACATCTCGCTAGAGAGCACTTCGAAGAGAGCTTCAGTGTTTTTGGGATTGGCGATCACTTCGGCAAGTCGCACCGCAAGACCCACTTCTGGCGCTTGCCCGAAGATGGACCCTCCCGAAACAACGCACGAAAGACCCTGTTCGCGTATAGCGTCGGCGTAAATGTTGGCACAGCGCATCCCACCAAGCAGCACCACCATATCACCAGCCGAATGGCCCTCGGAAACAAGCTTCGCAAAGCGCTCCGCAATCCTTCGAGCCACCGTCGCGCGCGCAGTATCTGAGGGAACACCGCGAGGATAAGTGGTGAACTGCACTTCGATGCGTGGATCGGATCCCTTGTAGGGATGCTCAACGCGCTCGGGGTCGCGTGATGCAGAAAGCGACATGAAGGAGCGCCCGAAGACGGTTGGCTGGCTGAACACGCAATCGGCGAACGCGAGCACATCGACATGGCTTCTGAAGTTATCGTCGAGCGTGATGAGACCCGATTCGTTGTTTTCCGCCACCGAAGCAAGATGCCGGTCGTAGACCGAAACGTCCGCCCCGCGGAAGCGATAGATGCTTTGCTGCGCATCGCCGACCGTGCACAGCCGCTCGAAGTTCGCACCCGCCATTCGTTTGATCATGTCCACTTGGAGTTGATCGGTGTCCTGGAATTCGTCAACCATGATCATCTTGAATCGGTCGGCGTACTCTGCCGCGACATCTGGGTGCTCGCTGAACATGCGCGATGCCATGGTGAGCAAATCGTCATTGTCGAGCATTCCCGCTTCGCGCTTACGTCGACGGTAAGCATCGAATACGCGGCTCGCAAGATCGACCACCTCGCGCATGCGCGGTTCGGCAACGGCAAGTCGCGCCTCCATCATGAGGGAGAAATACGCTTGCGCCGTCTCAGTGGCGAGCTCCTTGTATTCCGGCGTACCAAATGCGCAGGTGGGAACAGGGAAAGCGTTAAACAGCGGCAAAAGCTGCTCAGGGGAGATTTCTCTGCCTTCTCGCTGCGCCGCTTCAAGTTCCTCGAGCGCATCTGCCGTGTTCTCGAGGAAGGCATCTCGGCGCTTCCCCGGCTTTTGCGCCTCGCACATTGCCATGATGTCTCCCGCCAAAGAGGACATGCGCGCCATGAGCTTATAGGGCGATGCCGCAGGAGGCGTGAGGACGATAGATGCCATGCCTTCGGGGCTCGCCTGCGCTGCGATGACGAGTTCGCGAACCATGCCCTCAATGCTTGCAGCAGAAGTCGGTCCGTTTTGCCGAGCCGAGTATTCCTCGAAGAGCGCATCGTAGTCGCCGGGCGAAGTCAGGTCATCCTCAGAGCCGAGCACCTCCTCAAGAGATGCATCGAGCATATCGTTTGCGGAAGATTCGTCCGCTACTGCGAAATCGGGATTGATTCCCAAGTCAAGTGCATGGGCGCGCAACATGCGGGAACATGCGCCATGAATGGTGGAAATCCAGGCAGAATCGACTAAAAGCGCCTGATCGGAACGGCCGCAAGCCTTGAGAGCACCCTTTACGCGCGATTTAATCTCGCCCGCCGCCTTCGAAGTGAACGTGATAGCGAGCACCTCATCGATGCTGGAAACGTACCCGCATTCGAGCGCATGGACGATTCGCTGGGTGAGCGTGAATGTTTTGCCGCTGCCCGCGCCAGCGGACACCGCCACAGGACCAACGAGCGTGTCGACACATTTTTGCTGTTCGGGAGTGAGAGCCATAGCCTATGCCCTTCTTTCCGCGCATGAGATCACCGGGCACCATGCGCATGCGTGAGGGCTTGCGGGATTCGGGCGCACATCGCCTGAAAGCATGCGCTCGACGCCTCGAGCAACCTCCTCCTCGGTTTGGTCGAGCAGGTCGGCAAACGACTGGCCGTTTTCGGGAACCACTTCGCATTTTTCGTGGCGCATGAAAGGCAAATGGGGCGCCTCGAGTGCGGCTGCGTCGTAAGCGCCGGTAACTGCACATCTTTTTCCATAGCGCACATAGAGCGCGCCGACGGGATTCAGCCCGAGCGTTCGGCGGACCACCTGCGCATAGATAAGCGCCTGCACCTTGCCAAGCCTTCCCTCTTCCCTTACAGCGAGCTCGTGCTCGGGAGAGATGGATGCCTTGTAGTCGAGCACCACGGCACGGCCGGCATCGTCAATATCGATACGATCCGCTGTTCCTACAAGCATATGGCCTGCGTATTCAACCGCATCACCTTCCGCGATACCGTATTCAAGATAGGTAGGATGGAATGTCGGCAGAAGCGCAGCCTCATAATCGAGATAATCGAGCAGCTTTCGTTTGAGGGATTCCATCTCGCGCCGCTCAAGCTCCGTCGTGGGAACAAGACGGTTGTCGGTAGGCTTCAATTCGACTTGACGCGACTCGTGCCTCGCGAGTATGTCGCGCATGATAGCGCGCGCAGGCTCGAGCGTCTCGAACGTCACCTTGGGGGCAACCTCATCTTGGAAATGTGCGTAGAAGCTCTTGAGCACACCGTGGGCGAAATCCCCCATCTGCAGCGCACCGAAGCCTTCGTCGAGGCCTTCAAGGCGAAGGCGACGCTGGGCGAACCACTTATAGGGACATTCCAGATAGCTTTCAATCTGCGAAGGCGACAGGCACGGCTCGTCGATCACCCGGCCTTTCACCACGCGAGGCAGCACGACAAGCGAACGCTTCGCAGCCGATACCTCACCTGGTGCAGGAAGCTTAACCGTCTCATGCGGCAAATCCCCATCCGTCAAGACGGCGTTCTCCACAAGGGATTCCTCCCCACGCTCGATGATTCCCTCCTGCAAGCAAGCAGGCAGCATGAAAGCGTTCTTGATGTCGTCGGTCGCAGACGGGTCTTCCCGATAGCAGTCGACGAATTCCTCGAGAACGGCAGCGGGGTATGTCGGGTCCGCATCTTCATCGTTCAAGCAACGTACGATAAGGAATGTTTCGCGAGGCGCCGATGACAGGGCGACAAACGAGCGGCGCATGCGCGAGAGAGCATCGTCGGCCTGATGGATGCCCAGTTTGGCAAGAAGGGTCGAAGCGGCATTGTCGGAATCCGAAGCGGGAAAAGCGGCGCTCGTAAGGTCGCACGCGACGGCGAGCCCGCAGGATGCGGGAGGAAAAGCAGCCGCACGGCTATAATCGATGAACACGATGTCAGCAGGCAGGACAGAAAGGTTACTGCCGCAGGATTCTTCATCAGCAGCGACGCCTAGCGAGCGGGAAGCATCGACACTCGAACGACCAAGAAGGGCTATGAGCCCCTGCATATCAAGGTCGGCAAGACGAGCCGCAGCAGCAGCATCGCGCAAAGCCGACATCGCCGCAAGCTGCTCGCGGCGCCAGGCCTCGGGCCTATGGATCATCGAGCGCACCGCGTCCTCGAGTTCGCCAAGCAGAATATCGGCATCACGATCAGTCGCGATATCCTCCATCGCCTCGAACAAGCGGCTTCTTTCGCGCAGCACCGACACAATGGTCTCTCGGTCAAGGAGCCGATTGCCGCGAACCTGGGCATCAACCGAATAGGCACCTTCTATGGACAGCCCCGAAAAAGGCGAGAGGAGAAAATCGGTGAGATCGCTCGACAGCCAGGCCTCCGACGTGAGAAAACTCCTGAGCGCGAGCATTGCAGCTCCGAAATCAGTTCGAGCGAAGGGGACGCTGGCGCGCGCCGCACACGAAAGCCCCGCTTCCGCAAGGACAGAAGCGAGCTTCTCGAACAGGGAAAGGGGATCCTTGCAAGCGACAATCGCCCCCGAATGCCCCTTCGCGCAAAGGGCATCCCGCAGAATCGCTGGTTCCGCATAGCGACCAGAAGGGAAGGCGAAGCGGACGGAAATGCCGTCAGCCACACACCGCACGCCTTCCCCACCAGGTGCTTCGTGAATCTCGCAATCGATAAACGGACAAGCATCAAAAAAGGCACGTTCCTGCTCAGTCAAGGGCGCTGCGTTTTCAACGAGCACGCGCAGCGGCCGCTGCGGCAGAACGCCTGGAAGCAGAAAGAGCACTTCCCCTTTCAAAGCGCGCCCAAGATCGCGCAGCTCATCACGAACCTCGGCGCACAGGCGCAGTGCGCGGCTCTGGGCCAAAGATAGCCCGCAGTCTTCATCGCGCTTTGCAAGCGAACACGCCCCGTCGAAAGAGGGGATGCCCGCGCCCTTCTGAAGGCACGTGGCCACCACATGGGCATACTGTGCATCGTCTGGATGCTTCGAGCACAGCGCCGCAGAAAGCGCCTCCACTTCGAGCGCACTCGCGAGAACCCGTCCGTCTCCGAAGAGTTCCCACCAGTCCGCAATCCAGGCGCTAAACGTGGTGACTGTCACCCCGAAAAGCGCCCGAGGACCGCCCTCGGCAGCAACCCGTTTTCGATAAGAAAGCGCCTCAGCATACGTTGGGAGCAGCACTACATCATAAGGAATATGTTCGTTCGTATTCATGGACTCAGTATACACGAACATATGTACCAATTAAAGGAAATCGTGAAGTTTCTTGCCGCATTCCCGCCAGACCGGCGGAGTCACCTAGCCTCAACAGGCACGTCTGACGACGACGCTGCGCGAAGGATCGACCCGGGTTTCGATATCGTGGCTTCCGCAGTCGGGACACGTGCGCGAGCCCTCACCCGGCACAAGTACACGTCCGCAGGTTCGGCAAGCGAACACAATGGCAGGAACACGCACGCCATTGCCAACCCTGAGCCCCTGTGCTTTAATGGCAACCTCGTTTGGAACCTTCATCGCAAGCTCCCTACAATCCGAACAGGTGGTCGGCAGTATCTTCCATGAAAGCGTCCTCGTCGAGCGTCCAGCCGACATCGGTTTTGACAAGCGAGAACATGATGAAGGCGGAACCGGAAGCCGCATGCTCCTTCGCCGATTCCGTCGCTGCAGCGACCTGCTGCTTTGTAGGAGTGCCCGATCTCTTGCCGAGCGACCTCGCCGCATCGTCTACTGCCGAGACATAACCATATACAGGGATGTTCGTGCAGTCAGCGAACACGTCGGCCGTACCATCAGTGTAGACGAAAACGTCGCTGTCATCGATCGTGAACGACACCCCATCGATGAGCCAACGCGCAAGTTCCTTCGTGTCGACGCCCGCATCGTCGGCAGAAAAACCGAACTTATTGGCGTATTCCTTGTTGATTCCTTGCGAAAGGTGCTCGACGATTCGCTCCCTCGAGTCGAGCGACGCCAAGGCATCGCGTGCGCACGCAAGCGCCGCAGCCTCATCAGCGGCATCGGAAGAGAAGCTGTACGTGAGGTCGGAGGAGTCGCCCTGTCGTTCCGAACCCGACTCCTCAAACCAGCTCGAGTCCTCGCCGTCGAGCGAATCGAAGACATCCCCCACGCAAGACGCCACGCATCCCCCAATTTGGGAGAGCAAGATAAGGGCGATGATGATGCCGAAAATGGAGCCGAGGCAAGACTTCTTCTTGGGGGCATTTTCGGAGGCAGCAGGCTTTTTGCCTTCCACCCTCGCCGTCGCTTGGGGCTTTTTCATTCCCTTCCCGAACGCGTCTTTCGGCCGCGCCGACGTCGTATGGGCGATGGTTTGGCGCAAGCGATCGGAAACCCCCTGCGGATGGGGATGCTCGTCCAAGAAGGGCGCCGCTGCAGGACGCCTTCCCGCCCCTGAGGAAGAAGCAGGAGAAGCAGAGCGCGACGCCGATTCTCTCACCTGCGGGGAAGTATCCTCACGCGCACGACTCGCCACCGAGGGAGAACCCTCGCGAGCTGCAGGGGCGCCCGTCCCCGCCGTGGCGGCAAGCTTCCTCGCTAGATCACGGCGACGCGCCTCGATGCGCTCTTTTGCAGAAGCTTCCCGAACGCAAGCCGAATCGCTATCTGCAGACTTCCCCGGCCGTCCAGCGGGAGAAGCAGGGGCAGCAGGCTTTGCCGGAGAGGCAGGCACAGCGGGAGCTGCGGGAACGCCGTAACCCTTGTCGTTCTTGTCTGCCATGCACTCACCTTTCGCCTACGTTCATTACATGGAAAACATTATACGGTACGCACTCCGCCGCACGAAGCCGCGCACGGCAATCTTACGTTGACACGCGAGAGACGCGTTTAGAGCGGCTTCCAGCAAAGGACAGCCCAGCGCGTTTCCTGGGTATAGTCAAGCATGACCCCGCCGCCAGGGCGTTCTTTCACATGCTCGTCGAAGAATGCGTCGAGCAGGGGACGCTCTTCAGGCTTCACATCCGCCGCCTTGGCGAGAAACGCCTTAAGCTCGTCGGCGCTGTCCGATTGCGGCACGCGCGGCACCTCGATATAACGAATCTCAGGGAGGCGCCCGCTTCCCAGCAGGTAGTTCAGCAGCACCGCAAAGTCCCTCGCAAGCTGGGGCGGCGTGATCTCACGGCCCAAGGCGCGCTGCACACGAGCATCGATCCACGAAACCTCGCCGCAAGCCGTGGTGATCACAACACGGCTTTTCGCCTTGGATTCGAGCTTGGCGACGGCGTCTTGGATGTCATGGGTCGTAAGGGATCGCGACGAGATCGCCACATCCGCCTGGGGAATCCCCTCCCAGCTCTCCTGCCACGCGCGACGGAAAATGGAGAAGCGGTCCTCGACGCCAGCCGCCGCCACAGCCTCACGCAGCTCACCCAACATGCCATCCGAGAAGTCGACGGCCACCACATCGTGGCCCTTTTTCGCCAGCGGGACGCTAAGCACGCCGGGGCCGCATCCCATGTCGAGGATGCTCTCGCCCGGCTCAAGCGCGAGCAGCTCGGTGAGCTGAGCCAGATACCCGCTGCGCAAGTTCTTGTGGGCGTAGCGCGGTGCCATCTCGTTCCAGCGAACTCTGAGCTCATCAAGGGTTTTATCGGCGTTTTTGTCGGTGCTCAAGTAGAAATCGCACCATTCCTGGGCAGTGGGCATGCTCTGCAAGAGAAGCCTCCTTGTTGGTAAAGCTACAGCATGCAAAGGCGAGCGACGCAAAGCTGCCAGTTACATGAAGCTGCGGACGGAGAAATAATCCTACAGCGGATATGATACCCAATTGCGCATCATTGCGCACGGAAAGCCCTCGAGAAGGGGCTCCCCCGCCCGCGAGGCCTTCTTCTTAAGAATCGAGGTTCGTGGACAAAATTCGTCGATATGCGAGTCTGGATGGGCCTTATGGCATTCGCCTCGCAGGCTGGTCAGCTTGCAACCTGGGCTTTCTCCGCTGCGCCGCGCGAGAGGTGCGCTCGGGGAGCTACGACGACTCACATATCGACCTTTTTTGTCCACGACAAGTCGATTTCGGGAAAATAGGAGGGGGAAGCCTGTGGGCTGTACTGCCGATTCGCCATCGGGGCAAGCTCGCAGGCTTGAGTGAGTGCATCAATCAACTACCGCTGACGGCTCTATCGGCGGCACGGGCAACGACAGAAGCGCGTTCGACGCGGGATGAGCACATAGCGAAGTGGGCGCGTTGCGAGGCGGGCGACTTACAAAGAAGGCGCGTTGCGAGGCGGGCGCCCCGAGGATAACCCGCACCTCCATTTTAAGTTCGGGAAATGGGGGTGCGATTATGCGCGAACGGCTTTGAGGAAAAAGCGAGATATCGAGGCAAGATCCGAAGCCGTCAGGCCTTTCGGGCTCGAACGAAGCTCTAAATCGACGGGAAAAGCCCTCCTCTTCAAGGAGCCCCATGAAACGACTGCCCTATTCATACCACGCGTTCAGAGACAAGGCGTAGCTAGCCATGAACGGGAAACAGGCAAGTTGCACATACGAGCAGAAAGCGGTGGCAACTGCCGTGGCGGACAGCTAGATAGCGAAGGCAGCATGAACCGGCCGCGTGACCTCGCGCCCCCGAAGGCCCCGCGCGCCTTGCCGCACGACCTCGCGCTCCCGAAGGCAGCACGCCCCCCGGTCGCGCAGCCGCGCCTCTCCCTACGAGGCGTCCTCGGGCAGAGGGGTCTTCTTGTGACCGAAAAGCTCGTCCCAGTCGCATGCCGCAAGCACCGTCCCCGCCATGATGACCAGGCAGCACACGATCTGCACGACGGTCGGTACACTCCCCAAAAGCACGAGCCCGAACACAACAGCCCAGGCAGAATACGTGATGTTGAGCGCCATGCACCGCGCCGCACCGATGGTCGCGATACCCTTGTAGTAGAACAGGTACGACGCCGCGCCCGCAAGGCCGGAAAGCACCACGACAGCCGTGGAAATCGACGGCAGCGCGCTCGCCGTGAACGCCCAGGCGCCAAACGCAGGCAGCACCACCACGGCATACACGAGGGCGGAAGTCGTCTCGCGAATCTGGAGCGCCGTCTCGTTGTCGACCGCGTCGTCGCGCATGCCCCAAGCGCACAGCACCGCCTCGCTGCCCCATCCGACGACGCACACAATCGCGCCGCCCAAGCCGAGCGCCGCATTCCCGACCGTCGAATCGCCCGAAGTGGCATAACCCATCACCATGACGCCCGCGAGCGCACAGGCGAGCGCGACGAGTTGACGCGGCCTCATGCGCTCCTTCAACAGGATAAACGCCATGAACGTGCCAAACGCTGGATAGAATGCGGAGATAATCGCGGTATAGCCTGCGCCGATGTTGTTGATGGCGATCAGGTAGCCCGTCATGCCCAAAGGTCCGCCCAGAAGCGCACCGAGCATGACCACCTTGCCGCTGCGAGTCTTTAAGGCCCGAAGCGTGTCGCGCAGGCGACGGCGCACTCCCATGTAGAGAAAAAGCCAGATGGCGCATGCCGCATCGTGCATGAAGGCGCTCGCAATGGCGGCAAAGGCGATGGCCTCCGGCGTGCCGATGAACGCCCCCATCGTGAGGGCTATTCCCAGGATGACGGTGTCCAAACCCCACAGAAAACCACTTGCGATACCGAACCTCATGCGATGTCCCTCTCCTCTTTTTGAGCGATTCCTTCATAACCCGAGATCACGCGGTCGAAATAGCGCAGCGCATAGCTGAGATAGATTTCCTTCCACTCGCCCGCGCTTCCGCCGACAGCCTCCTTGTAGAGCGACCACAAATACCAGCACCATCCAGCAAGCGCCACGAACGCGAAGTTGTGACACCGCTCGGCAAACGTGGGAATGCGCCCGAAGTAAGCTGCAAGCGCCGCGTCGGCCTCGGAGTTGGAAAGCTGACAGCACACGGTGAAAGTGCCGAAATCGTGCGCGTAATCAGACATGCCGGCATATTCCCAGTCGATCAGGTGCATGCGATCGGAGCGGTCGATGAGGATATTCAAGTTGAAGAAGTCGTTGTGCGTGAGGCAGACCGGCGCGCCGTCGGCATGCGCGAAGGCGGCGACGCGGGCGGCCTTCGCGGCAAGCTCGTCATAGCCGGGCACCACGATCGGCCCCAGCTCGCGAAGGAGCGCGTCGTAGCGCTGCCCCTCCTCGTAGAAATCGAACGTACGGCTCAAGCGCGCGCCGCTCTCGTGGAGTGTGCGAGCCATGCGCATCGCACAAGCGACCTGCTCGGCATCGCGCGCATCGAGCTCGCGGCAATCCACGAGAAAGCGAGAGAGCTTCCATCCCTGCTCGACGTCTTCGTGAATGAACGTGCCGTCAAGCCCGATCGATCGCGCGAGCTTCAGCGCCTCGGCCTCGGCTTTGCGATCGATGAGGTCTTCGGTGCCCACGCCCGGCTGACGATAGACGTATTCGCCTTCCGACGTAGTGAAATGCCACGACTCGTTTGTCAGGCCCTGCTTGAGCGGCCAGATGTCGGTAATCTCATCGCGCTGAACTCCCAGCACCGATGAAATATGCGCATACGCGCCCGCGGGCAACATGCCCGGTTCTTGCTCCATACCCACTTGTTCTCCCCAGACTTAGTAGGTTACTAATCATCGAAGGTGGCTCCCGAACGAGACGCCGCCCTTTCCTTGCGTTACTCGGCAGGCTCCATCGCGCGCTTCTCGTCATAAAGCACGTCTTCGCCCGCTTCACGCTCGAGCTGCTCGGCCTTCTTCACGGCGAGCAGGTTCGCGAACACGATCGCGCAGATGCCGGCAGCAAGCTTACCCGCAAGCACCACCACGATCAGGTTCGGCTGGAAGTTCGCCGTAAACGACAGGTGGTCGCCGAAGAGGAACGCGCAGCACACGGCGAACGCCATGCAGATGACCTTGTCCTTCGCGCGCAGGTCCTTCACCATCGAGAAAAGCGCGAGCACGTTGGCCGAACCCGCGAGCAGACCCGCCGTCGCATCGGAGGACAGGCCCACCGCACCGCCGATCTTCGCGAGCGGCTTCGCCAAGTAACGCCTGATGAGGTACACCATTGGGAATGCGCCGCAGAGCATCATGCCGATGGCGCCCGACACCTCGAGGGCACGGAAGATATCCTCTTCGTCGGCGATGATCGGGTCGAACCCAAAGCTTCCGAAAAGCGTCGACCACACGCCCGTGAAGTACTCCACCACCACGAGCACGAACACGATCTTAAGCGCGCTTTCCATCACGCGGCCGAACACGATGAATCCCTTGATCATGGCGTCGGGCTTGAACTTGAGTCCCGCCGCAAGTGCCACGCAGATGATGATAAGCGGGATGAGGTTCACGCCAATCTGCCCCCACGAGAGCGCCAGCTGATAAGTGGCGTCGGCGTTGGTGGAAACGATCTCGCGCACCATCGGATGCGATACCGCAATGATGGCCGAGGACACAAGCACGCCGATGGGGATGGCGAGAAGGCCGCTCATCACGCCAAGCGCCAGGTACTTGCGGTCGCGCTTCTCGAGCATCTTCAGCGCCACAGGGATGGAGAACACGATGGTCGCACCCGCCATATAGCCCGTGACCATGGCCATGATCCAGCTTTCGCGCGTCTCAGCGAGCGCGTCGGCAAGCTGATAACCACCCATGTCGACGGCGATAAACGTGGTCGCCGCCATCGCAGGGTCTGCGCCGACAGCAGAATACGCTGGGCCGAAAACCGTGCTCACGAATGCAGTGAGATACGGCGCCGACGCCATGATGCCCGCAACCGGCAAGAAAATCGGGCCAATCGAGTCGATGCCGGCGACGAACTGCTGCCCAAGCTCGCTTTCGGGCTTGATGACACTCGCCAAGCATCCGGCGATTGCGCACGCCATGATGATGTAGACCACAATGGTTCCGATAAGTTCCACGAGCTTCCTTCCAATCAATCGCAAACGTCGCCCAGTCGGCGGGCAACTTCAACAAAATGCGGATGCGCCTTAAGCGACCTGCTCAGGCGCCGATCCATAAAGATCGAGCGCTAGCGCCGAATACTTCTTCGCCGTGCGATACCACAGATAGAGCCACTCTCCCACCGGGTCGCCCGTCGATTCCTTGTAGAGCGCCCAAACGAACCAGTAATACGCAGCAAGGGCGACATACGCCAAGCAGTGGCGCATCTCGGCATCGGTCGGGGTCCGCCCGAAGTAAAGCTCGATCGCATGGCGGGCCTCATCGAGCGAATAATCGGAACAGCAAATGAATGTTCCCAGATCGGAGGCATAATCCGACATCGCCGAATACTCCCAATCGATAAGATGCATCTCGTCGCCGCGCACGAGAAAGTTCGGGCTGTAGAAGTCGTTGTGGCACAGGCACGGCTCGACGCGGTCCGAGCGCACGAACGCATCGAGCACCCCGGCCTTGCGTCCGAGCTCCTCGCGATCGGGGAACGACGGGTAGCTCTTCCGGCCGAGAAGTTCCACGATTCCCACCGCGTCGCGGTACACGTCGAAGGACCACTCGCTTTTCTCGCCGCTGTTGTGCAGGCGGCGGCCAAGCTCCATCGCTCGCTTGACGTGGTCCTCGTTGTGGTAGTCAAAGGGAACGCAACCCTCGATGAAGCGGGAAATCTTCCAGCCCTCGGCGGGGTCTTCGTAGATGAAAGTGTCGTCGATGCCGAGCTTCTTCGCGATACCCTGCGAAAACGCCTCGCTTGCGCGGTTGATGATCTCATCGGTGCCCACGCCCGGATGGCGATACACGTACGGCACACCGCGCACCTCGAAGCGGAACGACAGGTTCGTAAGCCCCTCCTTGATGGGCACGATGCCCTCGACATCGCCGCGCGAGCATTCGAGCACGCGGCAGATGTTGTCGAGAATCGCGGAATCGACGTTCTCGATAAAGTCATGGTCGAATTCCTTCAAGTCCGCGATGGAATCGAACTCATAGATCACGCCCGGCTCGTAGGGTCGCATGACCATGCGCAGCTCATCGAGGTGCGCGCGATAGATGTCCTCCCACAGCTTTCCGGCGGTTTCGGGCAGGTCGTACTCGTCAACGAGAATGCGCACGAACGTCTCGGAGAACGCGCGGTCGAAATAGACGTGCCCGAGCATGCCGTACTTGTCGCGGCCGCCGACGGTCACACCGGTGATGCGCCCGTCACGTGCGGTATCGAGCAGATACTCGTTCGTTTCGCCCGCGAAGAACACGCCAGGATAGTATGCCTCGAACACATACGGCTCGAAGACGTTCTCGGTGAAATAGTCGTCCGACGAGCAGACGTAGGTGTTCCCCAACTTCTCGCGCACGAGCATGAGGGTGGAGTTGTTGTTGCGCACGGAGTAATCCGCATTCACGCGGATGGTCACGCCGAACTTGTCCTCGAGGTAGAAGAAGGCTTCCTTCATGTAGCCCACGACAACGGTGATGTCGGTGATGCCCGCCTCCTGAAGCTGGCGGATCTGCCGCTCGATGAGGACCTCGCCGCGCACCGTGAGCACGCCTTTGGGCTTCTCGTAGGAAAGCGGCGCAAACCGCGAGGAAAGGCCTGCCGCCATGATGATGGCGTTGTCGACCTTATAGGGCGAAAGCGCCTCATACCCCGCGCCGGTCACGTAGAAGTTGTCAGCAAGGCCCTCGTCAACGAGCGTGCGATACGCCGTGTTCACCGTCCCAAGCGACAGGCCGGTTGCCGTCGCGATGTGGCGCTGCGTATGGACGGCTTCGTCGCGCAGCGCGTTGAGCACCTTGAACGTGCTTTTCGTCAATGTCATTAGAATACTCCCCAGTTAGTAATTCGAGGAATGATTCTAATGGAATACGTTCAGTTTTGTAAAGATTCAATCAAGAATTGAACAAATGCAGGTCAAAAGCTTAGGCGTACGGCCCGAAATCGAGCTCGACGGGCGCATGGTTGCGGCGTGCCTCAACCGGGGGAAGCTCGCGCCACTCGCCGTAGAGCTGGTGCAGGAAGGCCTCGGGGTCGGCGGGCGCGGGGAACTCACATCCCTCGAAGGTGACGGTCGAGGTCGGAAGCATCATTGAGCGCGCGTAGGGCTCGTAGGTCGCATACGCCATGACGACAAGATCATCCGAGGCAAGCGCGGGGTCGTTTCCGCAGGTAGCAGCCTTATTGAAGCGCGCCGTGACCTTCTCGTGGGGATACAGGCCGCGCGCAACGAGATGGGCCGCGCTGCAAGCCATGCGCTCGATTGCGCCGAGCGCACCCTTGTGGGGCACGACGATGCTCTTCGCATGGGAAAGATACGAGACGCTTTGCCAGAAGCGGCAGTCGCGTCGCTGCTTCGCCGCCGTCGCCGCGTCGGAAGAAAGGGCGTCATAGGGCAGCAGGTCAACGAAAATTCCCTGGTCAAACCCTGCCTCAATAGTCTCCTCCGTCGCGAAGCGCGTGCCGCGCAGCCACACCTTGCCAAACAGCGCCGCCTGATGCGGGTTCGTCTCGGGGGTCGACACGACGTATTCCTCCCCCAAAAGCGCTGGTGCCTCGACCACAAAGCGGTCGTAATCCGCGCGCGGCATGCCCAGATCGATGTCGTCGTCCCACGGAATGAAGCCCCCATGGCGAAGCGCCCCGAGCACCGATCCCGAATCGAGGAAGTACGTGATGTCCAGCTCGCGGCAAACGCGGTCGATTTCCTTCAAGATGCGCAGCTCGAGCAGCTGGAGCTTCCTTAAGTCCTTGTCTTCATATTGCATAGCGTTCTCTGTCCTACCTGCCCGAATAATCCCTACAACCTACCATTGCGGACGAGACCCCGCCGCCGCGGCCTCGTAGAACGCCGCAAGGCGCGCTGAGGTGTCGGCGATGTCGAACCCGTGCGCGCGAACCTGATCGCACGCGTCACTGCGATCCGATTCCGCCGCCTCCGCAAGCATCCGCACGCACTCGCCAGCCCACGCGTCAGTACCTGCAGAAAGCGGCATGCGGCGCGCGCGGTCGCTCACCACGGCAAGCTCGGGCACACCTGTCGAAGCGATGGTCGGAAGCCCCGATGCCTGCGCCTCGACCACGGAAAGCGCCAGCCCCTCGTTCACGGAGGGGAACACGAACACATCCGCCGCGCGCAGGAGATGCGGCACGTCGTCGATCACCCCGAGGAAGCGCACCGCGCCTTCGAGTCCCAGCTCACGAGCACGCTCTTTCAAGGCTCCCTCGAGCTCGCCGCGTCCAGCGCACAGGAGAACCGCGTCGGGAAGCTCATATTTCACCTGGGCAAACACCTGCAGGAGGAACTCGTGGTTCTTCACGGGAATCAGGCGGCCCGTATGGCACACGACAGGCCGGCCTGAAAGTCCCATTTCGGCTTTCGCTTGCTCGTGCGAGACCTCGTCGCACGCGTAGCGCGCCATATCGATGCCGTTTGGCACAATGGCGAAGTGCTCGCCTTCCACAATCGCGCCCCCGAAGCGATCGAGCCCCGCCTCCCTCGAACACGCCATGAAGTAGTCGGCGACACGGCGCACGGGATGCGCGGCAACGTTGAAGGCAAGTCCCGCCAGGCCTTTCTGGTAATTCTGCGCATGGCTGTGGGCAATCGCGAAGGCACCCGTGCGCTTCGCCTCCGAAAGGTAGACAGGCGCACACGAGCCGATATGTCCATGCACCACGCGCCACTCGGGGTGCTCGGAGAACAGCGCTCGAACACAGCGCCGATAAGCAGCCCCATTCAACCCCGTGAAGCGCGGCACGCGGAAGAAGCGCCCGCCGAGCCGCTCGATTTCGGCGTCGTAGTCGCCTTCGCGCTGCTCATGCACGAGAAAATCGAACTGGATGCGCTCGCGGTCCATCGCGCGGTACAGGTTCATCACCATGGTTTCCGCCCCGCCGCGATCCATCACGCCGATCACCTGCAGCACGCGCATCAGCAAGCCTCCTTAGCATCGCCCGCACTGTCCTTCGCAACATCCCCCGCAGACCCGATAATGTGGTCGGGGCCCTTCTTCACAACTTTCACCAGAAAGAACAGCAGAATTGCCACGCCGGCAAGGCATGCGCCCGCGCCAGCGAAGCTCACGCCGTTCATGTCCCACGTATCCACGCACAAAAACGTGAGCGGGATGACGGCGAGAAACGCGACGACGTTGCCCACGAAATTCGCCCAGAAATGGCGCAGCGTGATCAGCAGGTCGCCGAAGAACCAGAGAAACGCAGTAGCGGCAGTGGAGAGGATAATCGGTTGCAGCAGGTAGACATAGGGCACAATGCTCTCGCCGAACAAAAGCGCAAGCGCCCAGGCACCGATGAACTCGAGCACGATCGCGCAGGCAACCGTAACGCCCACGATGCCCGCGACCGTCTTCCCCAAAAGCGCCACGAAGCCGCGCGTGTCCCCCTCGAAGAACAGCTTCGGGAAGATGTCGAGCAGCGGCCCATAGAGATACTGCGCGCCCATCTGGATGACGAGTGCCGGCGCAGCGACCGAGGAGTAAATGCCGAGTGCCGCCGAGCCCACCGTGAGCGCCAGGTACTGCTTGGGAATCGCGAAGATGGCGCTCGCCGCCACCGAAGCGATCACGGCGGGAAGCGAGGTCTTCAAGAAGAAGAGCGCCTTCTTGCGGGAAAGCGAGATGCGCACGCGCTCGAAGCGCTGGCAATGCGGCAGGTCGAAGGCGAAGAGCACGACCGCCGCGGCGACGAGCATAGCGACGATCGCCGCATCGAGGTTGCGCGTCGCCCAGTAGACCACCACGAACGCCACGAGGGTTGATACGCCCTGCAAGATGAACGACTTGCCGATGTAGTCCATGCGGCGGTTGATCTGGTCGACCCCGTGGAGGATGTCGATCACAAGCCCCACGCCCTTGAAAGCGTAGAAGAGCGCCACCGTGATGAGCGCCTCGGGAGCGCAGGTGAGCGCCGCGTATATCATGCAGGCAACGAACGCGCCCGCAAGCGTGAAGCAGCGGAATCCCATGTACTCGCCCACCGTGTTTTCGCGGCGGATGTCGGAGATTTGGTAGGTTCCCATCTTGTAGTTGGCGAAGGTGCCGAAGATGCCCACAACCGACATAGCGAGCGAGAGCAGACCCGCATCGTCATAGCCCGACGACAGGCGCACCACGAAGATGGCGGTGAACCACTGGCAGGCGAGATAGGTCATGGAACCGATGGAGTTCCAGATCATGTTCGCCTTCACGGAAAGCTTCTCGGGTACCTCGCCTTCCGCCTTCATGTCCGCTTCGAGCACGTCATCGGCCTGAGGCGCGGCCTCCCGAGGCGTTTTCGCGTCGCTCATAGGCGATAGGCTTCCATGACGTGCACGGCGCGATCGGACTCGGCGGGCGGCGTGCGCCAGTCACCGTATTCGATGGAGAGGACTTCCTCAGCCCCGGCGGGGGCAGTGTACTCGCGACCCTCGAACTTCATACGCACAGGCTTGAACAGGGATTTCGGGTAGGTCTTGTCCAGGTTTCCCTCGCCGAGGATATCGATGACGCGGTCGGCGTCGGGCGCGTTCATCTCGCGCGCGATGCCGTCGAGCTTCGCCGCGAGCTTGTAGAGGTCGGCATGTTTCGCAAACGGGCACACGATCTTCTTCGCGAGACGAACAATGGCGCTCGAACCCACCGTCGGGTCGGCGACGGCGAAGCTGCGCCAGAGCCCCACGCGGGAGTGCTTCTTCAAAAGGCCCGCACATGCAGGATCGTAGTTTTCCAAGGGGAAGATGTCCACCCACACGCCCGTGGCGGCCTTCTTCCCCACGAAGTTCTCGTAGATGACCGTGGTCGTGTCGACGATCTTCGCGAACTGGTAAATCGACGACTCGTCGCGATAGGACACAAGCTTGAAGCGCTCGGAGGTGCGCCATTCGTTGAAGTGCTCCATGAGCAGCTCGTATTGGTCGCGCATCATGACGATGTCCATGTCGTCATCCCACGGGATGAAGCCCCCGTGGCGCACGGCGCCGAGAAGCGTACCGTAGCCCAAGAAGTACTCCACGCCATGGGCGGCGCATACGCGGTCGATCTCGTCCATGATATCGAGCTCAATCGCCTTCATGTCGTCGACGGAGAGGCGCTCCATGCTAGTTTTCACCTGCGCCTTCGCTCGCGGGGGTGCTCGTGGTGGCGCTTGCGGGGGTGCTCGCGGTGGCGTTCTCGGCCGCGCCAGCGCCAACGTTCGCGCCCGCGCCCGCTTCCGCATCCGTGTTCTCGATAGCGTCCAGCTCGGCAAGCGCCTCGGCCTGCGCGAGCGCCGCAACCTTGTTGCGCAACTGCGAGAGCTCGACGGTGGTGAAGAACTCGCGCACGAGCAGGATGGCGATGATGGCGAGGAACACGCAGTTCGACGGCGATTCGATGCCGAAGATGTTCGAGAAGAAGAACGCGATGTGCGGGAACACCGCCAAAAGCAGGATGACGAGCGCGAAGATGAACCAGAACGTGCTGTCGGCGATCTTCAGCTCGGAGTGGCGGATCTTGCGCAGGACGTAGATGAAGACGAGCAGCGCACAGACGATGAGCGTGATTCTGAATAAGAGGGTCATTTACTTTCTCCTCCTGAACCATTGCACGATGAGAATGGACAGGCTGATGCGCAGCATGTAGGACACCGATTTCGTGAAGTTGAGGTAGCTCTCGCCAGCGGTGCGCTCGCGCATCTCCACCTGCATCTCCTCCACCTTGTAGCCATGGCGCATGAGAAGCGAGATGGTGTCAGGCTCGGGGCCGAAGTCGAGCTCGTTGGCGAACAGCGGGATCATCTTCGAGTCGAACAGGCGCATGCCCGAGGTGGGATCCTGGATGCGCTTGCGCGTGGTCACGAAGATCATCGCCGTGATGAGCGCCGAGCCCGCCATGCGCGCTGAGAAGGGCTTCTTGCAGTCGGCGAAGCGCGACCCCACGACCACGTTCGCGCCGGTCTCCTCCGCGACCTCGACCATGTCGTCGATGTAGGCTGCGGAATGCTGACCGTCGGCGTCGAACTGGATAGCGTAATCGTAGCCGTGCGCGTACGCGTACTTCATGCCGGTCTGGAACGCCCCGGCAAGACCGAGGTTCACCGGCAGCGAGATCAGATGATAACCCCGCTCGCGGCAGATGGCGGCGGTGCCGTCCTTCGAGCCGTCGTTCACGATGACGTAATCGACGTCGGGCGCGTTCTTCCGCAAATCCTCGATCGTCGATACGATGTTCTCCTCTTCGTTATACGCAGGTATAACGGCGAGCACTCGTTTGTTCATAACCTTCCAACCTGATACCGTGCAGCCCCTCGAGCGAGCGCGATGAGCTGCTTGAAATTTGACACACGATTCTTTATTTTACCTCTTTTCGATATCGTCCACGCACTCAACCTATAATAAGGGCGAACGAAGAGAGAGCCTTCAGGAGGAAATTGTGGCGACCACCACTGAAAATCGCACGGCGCAAGGCTTGCGCATCTGTCTGTTCTCGGCGCTTTACCGGCCGAGCATGGGAGGCGTGGAAACCTACACCGAAAGCCTTGCGCGCGCATTATACGAGATGGGAGCCGAGGTGACGGTTGCAACCTGCAATACCCACGGCCTCGCCGCGCGCGAGCGCGAGGACGGCGTGAACGTCGTGCGCTTCCCGTGCAAGCCGCTTTTGGGAGGTCGGTTTCCCCTCGTGAAGAATGACGAGGAAGCGAAGCGGTTGTGGACGCATCTTGAAGACGAGCACTTCGATTACGTGATAGCGAACACGCGCTTCTACACGCTGACCGAGCGCGCGCTCGACTTCGCGGCGCGCACCGGCGTGGTGCCGCTGCTCATCGAGCACGGGTCGGCGCACCTTACGATGGGCAGCGCCCTTGTCGACCCCGCGGTGCAGGCGGTCGAGCATGCGCTCACGAAGCGCGATCTGCGCTACCCGTTCGTTGCGTACGCCGTGTCGAAGAAGGCGAGCGCATGGCTCGGGCATTTCGGGGTCGAGTCGGCAGGCGAGCTTCCCAACTCGATCGATGCCGATGCGTATGCGGCGCAGGCGAGCGCGCGAGACTTCCGCGCCGAGCTGGGCATTCCCGCAGACGCCCTCGTGGTTGCCTTCGCGGGGCGCCTCGTTCCCGAAAAAGGCGTGGTTGAGCTTGCCCAGGCCACGGCGGCGATCGCCGAGCACCCGGATGCGGGCGGGCGTGCCGTGCATCTTATCATCGCGGGCGCGGGTCCCAAGCAGAGCGACATCGAGCGAATCGGATGCGGAAGCGTTCATCTGGTAGGGCGGCTGGAAAGGCAGGATCTGGCGGCGCTCATGTCGCAGGCCGACGCGATGGCGCTGCCCTCCCGGTCGGAAGGCTTCGCCACAACCCTGCTCGAGGCTGCGGCGTGCGCCACCCCCGCAATCGTCACCCCCGTCGGCGGCACCGACGAGCTCGTAAGCGACGAGCGCTTCGGCACCATCATTCCCGATGCGCGCACCGAGACGGTCGAGGCCGCGCTGCGCGAGGCAGCGCGCAACCCGCAGCGGCTCGCCGAGCAGGGAGCAAGCGTCGCGAGGCGCGTACGGGCGGAATACAGCTGGAAGCGTACCGCCGAGCGAGCGCTCGCCGCATGCCGCAAGGCGAACGAGAAGTAAGGTTCCTAGAAGGATTCGCGCCCACGCGCGACAAGGCCCCTCGAACTCGGCAGCCCTGCGATCCTGCTTCCCCGCAGGCACGGAGCCTCGCGCCCGAGCGCCTTCAAGCGCTCGTTTTCCCCCTATTCGTCGATCGCGGTGATGCGGTACAGGCGCATGTCGTCGCGCGCGAGCACCACCTCGAACCCGGGCGTGGAGTCGCGCACGTAATCGATGCCGCACCACAGGCTGTTGTCATCGTAGGTGAAGAAGAAGTTGCTGTCGGGATCGGAGGGGTTGTACCATCTTCCCTGGTCAAGCAAAAGCAGGTACTCAGCCCCGACGTTTTCGACGGCTTCTTTCACCCGATCGTCGTAGGAGATGCTATCGAGGCGGCTACGGATGAGCGCGCTGTCCGCAGTCTCGCTGCTCACGCCATAGGTGCGCAGGTAGCGGTAGTACGTGCGCATGCCGTCGACCACGTAGCAGAAGCAGCTGCCATCGTTGGGGTTGTTGATGACGACGGCGCCTTCGGGAAGCACCTGCTCGACCTCGGCGACGAACTCCTTTTCCGCGGTCGTGTAGATGTAGTCCACGTTGTTCTGCCACGAAAGCCGCTGCCAAACCAGCGTCATCGCCCCGCGGCCCATGTTGGGAACCTCGCTCGACGGGTCGATGTCGGTGCGCGGGTCATCGAGGAAAAACGTTCCCCACACCAGCACAAACGCGCAAAGAGCGCACGCGATGGAGGTCGCCCACACGGGCGTCTTATCGCGCGAGCGGGAAAGAAGCCGCGCAATCGTGCGCGCAACGAGCGCTATGCCCATCGCCGCGAGGGGGATACCGAAGATGGCAGCCATCGCCGCCACGCGGTAGTAGTCGGTGTACCAAAAGCCGGTCAGCAGATGCTGCAGGCGGCCGGAGGTCGACACGCCGACGATGAACATCCCGCACGCGAGCACGTACGAGGCGGAAAGCCACAGCCAACGGCGCTCTTTAAACGTCCAGAACATGCCCACGAACACGAACACCATGAGCACGAGCTGCACGCCGTCGTCCATGAACCCGAGCATGAGCGTATGGAGCACCGCCTCAAGCGGGTACTGCGCGGCACCCCACGAGTGTTCCACCACCGCGCTCAGGAAGGGCAGATGGTATACCACCCACCAGATGACGCAGATAAGAACGGCCGCGACCGCCGCGAACAGGATGCGCAGCCGCCATTTCGCCGCTCCCTCGCGACGGAGAAGGTCGGCCGCGATCGCCGCCCGGTAGATGCAGAAGGGAATGAGCCACACGGCCACGACGAACACGGCGTTCGGCTGCGCGAGCGCCAACGCGATGACGCCGACGACGAACAGCACCCCCGCGCAGATGCGCTCACGGCGCGAGATGCCCGTGCGCAAGATCGCCACGAACAGCGCCGCCACGAGCGGCAGCAGGCAGTAGGCAGACGTGTTCGGGAACAGCGGGCCCCAGGCGAGCAGCATCCAGGGGAAGGCCGAGAACATGGGCGCGCAAGCGGCGCCCCAGCACA
Organism: uncultured Ellagibacter sp.; assembly: GCF_934617235.1. GTDB lineage: Bacteria > Actinomycetota > Coriobacteriia > Coriobacteriales > Eggerthellaceae > Ellagibacter. The sequence continues at coordinate 28,064 of NZ_CAKTTZ010000004.1, forward strand.
CGATGTCGCGACGCTCCTGGAAGACGATGCGCATGAACGCGAACATGCTCGCAGGCAGAGCCAACGCCACGAACACGAAGTTCGCGGCATTTTCCGAAAGCGGAATGGGAATGCCGAGAAGGCTCACCATGAAGGCCGCGACGTTGTACCAGGCCGTCGGGTAGAAGCCGCCGCCGGGAAGCGGGTTGATCGCCGCGTCGGCCGCGCCCGCATAGAGCGACGTGCTGAAAGGAGACCAGTTCCCCGTCTCAACGAAGCAGCGGATCGAGCCTAAGTGGCTCACGTTGTCGTATTCCTGCATGTAGTTCGAGGGGTCGCCCAAAAACGAAGTGAACATGCCCACCGACACGACGATGCCCACCAAAAGGTAGAGCGCGAGCGCGCACAGGTCGAAGCGGCACGCCTCGCGACTGCGCTCGCCGAAGCGGCGGCGGGGCAGATCGCGCGCGCGAAGGCGACCGACGATGCAGATGATGAGGCCCACCGCGAGCTGGGGGAAGAAGATCGTCGCCCAGTTAGTGTCGATGCCCAGGGCGGCGTACGCCAAACAAAGGGCGATCGTCGCCGGAATGCCCAGAAGCGGCGCGAAGGCGATAGCCGACGCCACGTGCATGCGGAGACCGACAAGCACGAGCGCACCCGGAACGAACAAGAAAAGCGCCCCCGCAAATGCAGCGGCGAAAAACAAACCCCACATACCTTACCTTCCCAAGCGTCGCGCAGCGCGTTGCGAAATCACAAAAGCAAACCGACAAGGGCGCCGCCTCGGACGCCCTCATGCCAAACTAGGCCATTATACTATCGTTTCTCTTGCAGATACTTCGCCGCCCCGGGCAATGCGAACACGAATTTGCCCGCCACAGGCTCGTCGATAACACCCGCTTCGAGCAAACGCTTCTTCTTTGAGCATCTTTGAGTAGCTTTAAGCACTGTTGATTTCTTTGACTTTCCTTGACTTCCTTATGCACGTTTCTAAGTTTTCAAGATACTACGATTTGCACGTTTCCATGATTTGACGACAAAAGGGCCCGCTTTATGAAGCGAGCCCTTAATCAAGTGAGGTATATCAGGAACTACCAGTACCAGGAATTCGGCAGGGCGCTTGTGGCCACGATCACGCCGTCTTTGTAATACTCGCGCTGCGCGGCGGCGGAGTGCGAACCCGTCCACCAGGAAGAGACATCGATGTAGTCGTACCAGTCGGGCTGGATGCCCCAGATGTCGCAGTTGAGCGTGCGATCGTAGTTGTCGACAACGATCTTCACAGGGAAATCCCAGTCGTTGCGGAAGCGAAAGTCGGAAGAGCCCCAGTTCACCATCGCGTCTTGCCCGATGGGCACATATGTGGAAGGCGTCGTGTGGTTCTGACGCTCCACGATGGTGAGGCCGGCGCGCACCACCGCGCCGTAGAGCGTGGTGGACGCCTGGCAGATGCCGCCACCGTAACCAGAGCCGCCTACGACGCCAGCGATGAGGTAGCCCTCGGCCGCGCCGCACGGCCCGCACGTGTCGAAGAACGACACCGTCTCGCCCGGCCACACGACCATGCCGTCGAAGTTGGAAAGCGCACGCGACATGTTGTACCACCCATTGAACGTGTTGGTGGAAACGGTCGAGAAATGCGCGAGAAGATCCGAGAAGTCATCGGGGACGTAGGTCGTGGGAGTCAGCACGAAGCGCTGCGCGATGGAGTTGTTGCGCGTATAAACCTGCACGTTCGTACCGCTTTCCGCAATGCCGTCGGCAATGTCGAGCGCGAGGCCATTGCCCTTGCACACGAAGCTAAACGACTGGTCGCCCGCATACTTCGGGTACCATTTCTGTGCGTCGTTGCCGAACGGCGTGCACTGCCACACGTTCGTGCCAGGGGTGCGCCCACCATTGGCCACATCGAGCACCTTGCGCGAGAAGGGGAACGTGATCGTGCAGGATCCGTCGGCGTTCGTCGAGATCTTCACCACCTGCGCGTTCGAGCCGTTCTCGGTATGTAGCTGCACGTTCGCGCCGCTTGTGCGGGAGGCATCTTGCACGTCGAGCTTCACCGACGGATTGGTGTATGCGCCGATGGTGTAGAAACCGTCGATGATGATCGGGGTTTTCTTCAGGATGAACGACGATGCGTCCGCGCTCGGGCCAAGCACAACGTTCTTCCCCGAAAGGGAGAGCGCGAACTCGCCGCTCTTCGAGGCGATGCAGTACGCGCCGTTTCCGAGCGGCACGAGCTTCCACAGCTGGGAATCGGCCCCGTCGGCGGTCTGCTGGCAGACGTTCGCGCCCGCAGCAGCGCTTCCGCCCTCGATAGCAAGCACCTTGCCCGAGCACAGCGACTCGATCGTGCAGTAGCCGTCATCGCGGGTCGTCACGTGCCACTTCTGCGCATAGCCGCCATTGTTCGTATGAACCTGCACGTTGGCGCCCGATTCGGTCGATGCGTCGAACACGTCGAGGTCGGTACCCTTGTCGTTCGAAAGCGCAAGCTCGTAGGTGCCGTCGGCGTACGTGCGCTCGCACGGGCTGAAGACGAACGATTGGGCGATGGCCCCGTTCGGAGTCCACGTGCGCACATCCGTGCCCGCGGCGCAGATTCCGTCGGCGATGTCGAGCGCGAGCACGTTGCCCTTCGAGATAAGCGAGAAGGAGCCGTTGCCGTTGTCGACGAGGCGCCACTTCTGCATGCTGTTGCCAAACGGCGTGCATTGCCACACGTTCGTGCCGGGAGTGAGCCCGCCGTTGGAAACGTCGAGCACGAGCCCCGAGCCCATCGAGGTGATCGTGTAGTAGCCCTCGGAGTCGGGCTCGATGTACCACTTTTGGGCCTGCGAGTGGTTGCTGGACCACAGGCGAACGTCGGCGCCGGAGACAAGCGACGCATCGGCCACGTCGAGCGCATAGGAAGTGTCGCCCGCGGCACAGATCTCGTAGACGCCCGCGGCGAGCAGGGCCTCGGGGGCAGGGTCGGAAACGGGCGTGAGCGCGAAACGCTGCGCGGGAGCGCCGTTGACCGTGTAGGTCTGGATGTTTGTGCCTGCAACCGCAAGCCCGTCGGCGATGTCGAGTGCAAGCCCCGAGAGCTTGGAGACGAGCGTCACCGAGCCGTCCGCCGCGCGCGCAATCTTCCACTTCTGGGCATCGTTGCCGAAGGGCGTGCACTGCCACACGTTCGTGCCGGGAGTGCGCCCGCCGTTGGCCACATCGAGCACCTTGCCGGTCGCAACCGAGGTAATCGTGTAGTAACCCTCGCCCACCGCTTCGATGCGCCACCTCTGGAAGAGCGTGCCGTTCGCGGAGGCGAGCTCGACGTTCGCACCCGAGTAGAACTGCGAGCCGGCCGTGGAGAGCACCGCCTTCGAATTCGCGGCAGCAGAGATCACGTACACGCCCTCGAAGGATTCTTCACCTGCGGTTTCCCCTTCACTTGCAGCGCTGCCCTCACCTGCGGCGGCAGGTTGCGCGGCGGCGGGTGCAGCGGCTTCAGGCGCAGCAGAAGAAGCGCCGCTGGCACCATCAGGCTGCGCAGGCGTTGGGGCCTGGGATGTTCCCGCGCCATCCGCGGCAGAAGAGCCTCCTATCGTGGCATCCGCCGAGGGCGCGCCTGCGACCGCCGAACCATCGGACGCGCCAGCCGTCTCTTGCGCGAACGCACCCGCGGGCACGCACCAGACCGAAAGCGACGCTGCGAGCAGCACCGAGAGCAACCGCTTCGGTCCCTTCAACTTCGGTCCCTGCATTCTCTCCCCTTTCCTGTCGACGGAGAGCCTCAAGCGCCGATGCGCCCGGACCCGCCTACATTCCCGATTCGAAACGCGCCATGAAAGCGTCGAAGTCGTCCATCATCAGATTGAGCATCTCCCAATCGGCCGGCGCGAACATGTCGCGCTCGAGCGTGCCCTCCTCGCGGGCCCGCAGATATTCCTCGCGCATGCGCTCGGCGAACGCGCGGCGGGATTCATCTGTCAGACGATTGAAGTTCCAGCGATACGTGCCAAGCTTCAGCAGGTTGACGATCGCGCCGAACGCGCGCTGCTTCTCGGGGTCCTTCGCCAAAAACTCGCGCGAGAGCTCGTACTCGTCGCACACGGCGAACACCTTCGCCGACGACTTCACCGAGGAGTTCGCGTTGTCGACGCGATAGTGCAGATAGCCCTTCGGGAGGATCGCCGCGCGGCGGGCGCTCGCCCACACCTGGAAAACGAACGAGGTGTCCTGATACGACGCGCCGGGCGTCCCGTTGAAGCGGATGCCCTCGCGCTCGATCATCTCGCGGCGGTAAAGCGCCGACCAGATGATGGGCAGCACGGTGAGCGCGCGCTGGTCAACGCGGGGATCGAAGACGGTCTTGTACGCAAACCCGGCGAACGGTTCCTGGAAGACGTCGCCCGCATCGCTGTGCTCGTAGTAGTTCGCCTTCACCAGGTCGAGGTCGTGTTTCTTCGCGAACTTGTACATGTCCTTGAACATGCGGGGGTCGGCGAAGTCGTCGGATTCCACGATGCCCACGTACTCACCGCGCGCCTCGGAGAAGCCGCGGTTCATCGTCTTGCCGTAGCCCTCGTTTTCCTTCGAGATGAGGCGCACGCGGGAATCGCGGGCGGCATATTCTGCGGCGATGTCTGCCGACGAGTCGGTTGAGCCGTCGTTCACGACGATGATCTCGATGTCCTTCAGCTTCTGCGCGAGCAGGCTGTCGAGGCATTCGCGCAGGTACTTCTCGACGTTGTAGACGGGAACGACGATCGAGACCTTGGGCGTATCGGAGGTTTTGTTGCTGAACATGATTTCCTTTCCAAACTATCCGCGGCGTGCCGCGTGGAGAACGCGCTTTGCGAGGTTCGCCGCCGCACGGGCAGGCGCAGTGACCGCGCGACCCGTTCGGTAGCTTATCGAGTGGTAGAACTTCTCGATATCGGAGTTGAGCTGGTTGATGTGCTGAGCCTGGCCTCCTACCGCAAGCAGGTTTTCCTCATTTTTCATGATAACGTCATTCAAGACGAGCGTGTCGCGGCATCCGGTGTACGCGTCGTAGGTTTCTCCGAGCAGCGCTTTGCAGGCGGCGCGCTCGGTTTCAGTGAGCTGCGACCCAGCAAGGGCGCGCGCTATAGCCTCGCCTCCGCGCTCGCGGGCATCCTCGAAACAGTAGCGACGAGCAATCGGGTTGCGGATAAGGTCGACCATGAGGATCAGATGGCGCGCCGCCGCGGCATCGAGCCCGCACGTTGCCTCGTCATCGCCCGCGAAGTTCGTCCGCGCCTCTTCGAAGCCGGAGAACACATCGTCGAGCATGGCGCGCGCGCCGACAAGCCCCGTCGACGCGAAAGGCAGGCAGCAAAGCGTTGCGAGGGGGCGCTTGGTCACGACAATCTTGGTCGCTTGCGAGAAGGCCGCGCATTGGAGGCCCAACCAGGTAAAGCACTTCGCCTCTTTCGCGCATTGCAACAAGAATTCCCTGTTGAATGCCTTGTTTGCCGACGCGATGCTCGAAAACGAGAACAGCTGAGAGGAAAAATCGGAAGCGGGATGCACCCCTTCGGGCACGATTGCCTCGGTGGTGCTGGGCTCGTAGAAGTCGAACAGGTCGCGCACGCCGAGCATGCCGGCGGAATCAGTGAACACCGCAATGTCATAAGGCTCACGCTCGCCGACGACCGTGCGCCCCTCGCGTTCCCCTGCAAGCTGAAGCAGCTGGTCGAAGGCTTGCGGGTCGTAGACGACGTTCGCATAGGAGCGGACGAGGTAGGTGCCCCGCGCGCTCGCGAGCGCAGAAGCGACGTCGCGGGAGGGAAGAACGCGCGCGCGGCAATCGTTCTCCGTGAAGTCGGCCACGAGCTGGGCATAGCGGCTGTTCGCATCGGCGGGCGGAAAGAACAGTACCTCGAAGGACTGCTCGTCCTGGAACTCGATCGCATCGAGCGCGGCTTTGGCGTCGTCGGCCTCGTCGGCGCATTCTATAAGGATGCTTATCGAAGGAGCATCAGTTTCCACCTGGGGCGACACGAGGTAGGCCAAACGTCCGCGCACGCCATCGTCAAGCCCGAGCGAATCGAGCGGGCGGCCTTCGAGCACCTCGTCGAGGAATGCCGAGAAAAGCTCGGCAAAGCGGACGCGGTCGTTGTAGTAGGTCATCTTCGCCGACGTGAACAAAAACGACACGGCCCACGAGATGCCCTCGCGCCCGAACTCCACCAACGTCCCGCGCTCCTTCCATGTGGTGAGCGCGTATTTCACCACGTCAAAGTGGAGGAAGAGCTGCTTGGCGCCATCTGAGCAGGTCGCGCCCACCGCCGAATCGCGACGCACGCGGTAGAAGTAGAGCATCTCCTTGCTGAAGGCGACCGTTTTCGCAAGCGGGAAGGTGATGAACTGGAAGGCGTGATCTTCCCCAAGCGAGAGGTCGGGGTTGAGAAGAAGCCCGTTGCCGCGTAAGAAGTCGGTGCGGTACATCTTGTTGCACATGAGGGGGATGCTTCCGCGCTCATAGAGCAGGGCATCGACCCCGGAATGATACACGTTGTCGCGCCACGCGAAGGAATCATCCGCCCACGGGAGCGTGGGGAACGTCTTGCCGCCGAAGACGACGATGTCGGCGCCTTCCCGCTCGGCGGTGGCGACGAGGACCTCGCAGGACCTTTGCGCGATGTAGTCGTCGGAGTCGACGAACAGGATGTACTCGCCGCGCGCAAGCCCGACGCCCACGTTGCGCGTCTCGGCAACGCCGCAGTTCTCGCGATGGAGCGCGCGGATGCGAGCGTCTTTCGCAGCGTAGGCGTCGAGAAGCTCCGGCGAGCTGTCGGTCGAGCCGTCGTCCAAACAGAGAATCTCGATATTGGAAAGCGTCTGCTCAATCAGGCTATCCAGGCATTGCGCGAGGTAGCTTTCGACGTTGTAGACGGGGACAATGATAGAAACCTTTGGATTATCCATGTAGCGCCTTCGGTTAGCTTCTCGGATGCAGGCACACGCCCGCAGCGTTTTGCTCTGAATGATACTGTATCGCAGCGACGATGCGGGGCAGCCTTCGAAAGAAGCACACGGTGTCCTAGCGCTTCGACGCGCCCACCTTGCGCTGAATCGCGCGGGGAAGGCGGCATATCGCCTGGCCGACGCGTTGCTCTGCCGCGCCCATGACCGCGTCGAACTCGGATACGACCCGATCGAGGTCGGCGCGCACGACCGCTTCGCGTGCGCACGCAGCATCGCGCTCGGCGAGGGCCTCGTCACGCGCGGCGCTCACCTCGTCGAGGACGGCAAGCGCATCTTCCCGAGCCGCATCGAGCGAGCGCGCTCGGCCGAACAGGTACGCTGCTGGATTGCATTCTGAAATCTCGCGCATGCGGGCAAAGTATATCGGGTCGAGGAAGTCGTGTTCGCCCAGGTCGGCAAGACTCAAGTCGGAAAAGCCGCGGTCGGCCAGATAGCGGTACACCTCGCAAAAGGCGGGATAGGACGCGAGCGTGTTCAAGTTGTACAAAATACTCGACATCGCCCAGGTGGCATAGCTGCGCGAGAGCGCCTCGAGGCGCCCCGTTTCTAGCAGGTAGCTTCGGAAGGAATGGATGGCGCGCACGAAATCGAACGCATGGCGATCCTTCGTGGCCATGGCGGAGTCAGCGCGCATCACGCGATAGTTGATGAGCCGCTCGCCCACCGTCGCGATGCGCTCGGCGTCCACAAGCGCGGGGTACACGAACGCGATGTCCTCCGATCGCTGGATGTCTTCCGCGAAGCGATAGCCCCCCTCGCGCACGAACGAGGCGAGAAACAGCTTGTTCCAGGCCCACGTCTGAAAGCTCATGAGGAAGTCGTCGGGACTGCGTTTCCACGAAAACGCCTGGCCGTCGAAGTCGAACGGAGCGAAATGGAGAATGCCGAGCGGCGGATGCTGCCGGCGTTTGCGCTGGTTGTTGTAAAACCAGAGGTCCCACACCACGATCTGAGCATTCGTGCGGCGGGCCGCATCGAGCGTCAGCTCGAAGCAGCGCGGTGCCAAGAAGTCGTCGGCATCCAAGAACATGAGATAGCTTCCCCGCGCCAAGGGAATCGCGCGGTTGCGAGCGCGCGCGCAGCCCGCATTCTCTTGCTCGACAACGCGCATCTTACCAGCAAGGCGTCGCTCGTACTCGCGCAGGACCGAGACCGAATCATCGGTCGACCCATCGTCGACGCAGATAATCTCCCACGACGATTCCGTCTGAGCGATGACGCTGTCGAGGCATTCGGGTAAATAGGCCGCGCAATTATACACGGGGATGATAACCGAAACCGCGGGAGCGCTCCCCGCCGAGATCTCCGACATACTTCGTCCTTTCGCAATGCAATAACTGCATAAGGGTACCACGCAATGGGCGCATCTCGGCTGATTCGCGTTATAGATACGACCCTCGATCGCCATTTCGCCGTTTCGCCGCGGGAAGAAGATTCGATAGCCTCCTCCTCATGGCAATGCATCTCTCGTTTCGATATCATAGTAAGGATTCGAACGCTACGAAAGGAATGCGACATTGTCTGGGGCAACCGCGTCGAGTTCTCCTTCGCCCGCCGAAGGCCAGAGCAAACCCACAAAACAACGTATCTGCTATATCGATATCGCCAAGGGATTCGCCATGCTCTGCATCATTGCAGGGCACTTCGGAATCGCAAGCGCAGAGCGCTTCGTGTTCACCTTCCACGTCCCGCTTTTCTTCCTCTTAAGCGGGTATTTCCTCTCCACCAAAGTGAGCTTTCTCCCTTTCATGAAACAGAAAGCCCGACAGCTGCTCGTGCCCTATTACGTCACAGGAGTCGTTCTCCTTATAGTCGCCACCGTCGTCAATCACTTTGTCTGGCCGGAAATCGATGCCCTGAATAATGCGAAGAGCATGCTCGGTGCCTTATTGTATGGCTCGGGGGCGCCCCATAGCGATCCTTTCGCGATTCGCCAAATCGGCCTGCTGTGGTTTCTCTGGGCTCTCTTCTTCTCGACGGGTTTTACCCGCCTCGCACTCAAAACCAAGTATCCGCTGCTCACCGTATGCCTCATAGCAGCCGCAGGATGGGCGAGCGCAAAAGCGACTTGGCTTCCCTTTTCCATCCAGCCGGACGCGATGGCCTCATTTTTCATGTACCTTGGATTCCTTGCGCGAAAGCACGGAATCCTTGACAAGAAACCGCCTCTCGCTTTGATTGTCGCCTTAATTCTGCTCTGGATAGCGTCCGTCTACTTTGGGGTTTCTATCAATATCGTCGTCTGCTTCCTCTCTCACGGGCTTCTGAGCATCGCCACCTCGATTGCGGCGTCTTATCTCGTCGTCCTCGCCTGCAAGGTCGCCGAGCAACGGCTTCGCACCGTGTCTCGGTTCTTGAATTTCTTTGGGCAAACAACCCTCATCGTCATGTGCTTCCACGCGATTTCTGATTTCTGCTTCCCGAATCTCATGCTTTACAGCTGGCTCGAGCCCTTCGGCTTTCCCCATACCGCCGTGAGCATTCTCATCCTCGTGCTCAACGTATTGTGGCCGCTCCTTGGCGTATTCGTCTCCTTGCGCGTTCCTTTGTTGAAAAAGCTATTCAGCGTCCGCCCGATATCGCCCCTTCCCGAGCGCGAGTCGGCCGCTTAGGGGGCGAGCCGGGACAAACGCCTGTTCGACTATTCCACTCGCGCGGGCGAAGCAAGGCGAGACTCCAAGGGAGCTAAGCGACCAATGCGCGAATGGGATAGCTAGATCCACAGCTGAATTACCGAAAAGGTGAATGATTTGCATACCAAAATGCGAATGATTGACTTACCAGAATACGAATCTCGCACCAACCAACCACGCAATGCGTTGCAACATTCCGCACTCACAGATTCTTCAAATGTTGGTGCATTTATGCGTTCGCATAAGTTGTGAGCAGATGCCCTGTAATTTACGCGAACGCGTAAATAGAAGAACAATGTGCTATTATTTATGCGTTCGCGTAAAGGGAGTGATATCGTGATCAATATCGGCAGCGCAAAAGAACTCGGGAAGCTCATCATGCATGAAAGAAAAGCCCAGGGGCTCACCCAAACCCAACTAGCAGGATTGAGCGGCGTAGGCATAACATTTCTCTCGAACCTCGAAAACGGGAAACAGACCGCGGAGCTTGGCAAAACCCTCAACGTTCTTGCAACGCTCGGATTAGACCTTCTCGCAGAAAGAAGAGACGATGAGTAACCTTCGAGTTTCACTTTATCGCAAAGGGACTGTGGTTCGCGTAGGCACAATAGAGAGGAATAATACCGACGGGTCTATTTTCAGGTACCTTAATAAATATGCTGACGATAACGCAGCGATTCCCCTATCTCAATCGCTCCCTCTTTCGACCGATGTTTACAGCGAAGACCAATTCCGCCCCTATTTCGAGGGATTGCTCGCCGAAGGAAATGCACGAGAGGCACTTGCGGCAGAGCTGCACGTTCGGGAAACAGATTACCTCGCAATCCTCGCGCAATGCGGCCGCGACTGCATCGGCGACGTGATCATAGAAGACGACGGCGATTCCATCCCTCAAATCGCAAGCGCCAAGAACAGCTACGAAGAAGTGAGCAACGAACAGCTATTCCGTTTTTTCCGCTCTATTCCAGATATGTCAAGAGAAAATGTCGGGTCGCGGCTTTCTCTGGCCGGTGCGCAAAGCAAGATAGGGCTGGCGCATATGCCCGACAGCCCCATGTCGCAGGGATGGCTTAAACCGCGAGGACTCGCAGCGAGCACCCATATCCTCAAAACAGGCTCCATCGAAAAGCTTGTCAGCCTCGAATTTCTCTGCATGCGGGCGGCGAAAAAATGCGGCATTAAGGTTCCGGAGGTTACGCTGCTTGACTTCGGTAAGCCCGTACTGGCTGTCGAGCGATTCGATAGGGTGGTAACGATTGACGAAGAGGGACTCCGCGTTGAGCGAATCCATCAAGAGGACTTCGCGCAGGCATTCGGAATGACGTCAGCTTCGAAATATGTCGAGCTCCCGAATGGCTCTATCGCTTCGATAGCGCAATGGATTCGCTCTTATGACGCAAAGCCAACCGAGGATCTTTCTCAGTTTGCAAAAGCTGTATGCTTTAACTACCTTATCGGGAACTGCGACGCGCACCTGAAAAACATTTCGATTATGTACCAGGTTGGGAAAAGGGGGCCAATACGTCGCCTATCTCCAGCTTACGACCTGGTCAGTACATCGTTCTTCGATAGATTCAGCAAAGAGTTGGCTATGGCTGTCGGCGGCGCACGAGACATTAGAGACGTGAAGCCGAGCAGCTTCGATCTCCTTGCGAGCAGCTTAGGCATCACTTCAAGCTACTTGAGGTCAATCGTCGCGCCGATTGTCGATAATGCCGAAGCCGCAATTCGCGAAGCAGGCAGCGAGTCGCTTGGTCCTTCGCAGGAGTTTCTCCCCTATTTGGCAGACGATCTGCAGGAAGACATCGTCCCGCGCCTTCGCGTCCTGGAGGAGTTTTGCAATCTTTAGCGGCGTTCCTTTGCTGAGAAAGCTATTCAGCGTCCGCCCGATATCGCCTCTTCCCGAACGCAAGCCCGCGGGGCGGCTCAACCTTCGCGCCCAGCTTTCCCAGCCTGCGCGCGTCGACGGACGCGCGGCTACGACTCCTTCGGCCCTTTCGCGCCCTTCGACAGCGCCTCGCGAAGTTTGCGAGGCAGGGTGAGCAGCGTCGATCCCACGCGGTAGGAATACGAGTGCTCATACTCCTCCACCTCGCCGCGCGCCGCATCGCGCTCGCGTTCCATCTCAGCGCAGCGGGCACGTGCCTCCTCGACGCTTCTCCGCTCCTGCGCGATTTGCGCCCGGAGGCGATCCTTCTCGGCGATATCGTTCGCCACACGATTCAAGAAGAGTTCCTCGGGAATCTCCCCGCGCTTTGCCGGCGCGATCGAGGCGATGGCATCGAGCAGGATGCTCTCCGATTCGCCGCTCTTCTTGCGCAGCTCGGACACGCGATTCGTCAGCGCGAACGCGCGCTGGGCGTCGAAAGCGAGGACGGATTCCAAAGCCGCGATGATATCTGAGGTATCCGCGTTCATGGAAAGCAGCGTGTCCGCCTGCCCCAAATCCTCGTAAAGCGACACCACCTTGGGAAGATATCCCAGGCCAACGCAGGGTTTGCAGAACGATCCAAGCAGAAGGGACGCATGGTAGCGCATCGAGAGGCCGGCCGAACAGCGCGAGAGGAAGTCCGCCACCGGCTCTATGCGCTCCCCCGCATCGAAGATGCGGAGCGCCGCCTGAGCGGGAAGAAGCGCCCCGATGCGCTCGGCGAGCGCGCGGTCGCTCGAGTCGAGAATGCACGCTGCAAAGACCACGTCGCGATGAGCCGCCTGAACCCTCGCAATCGCGGCGGCCACCCGTTCGGCAAAATCGGCGGGCGCGTTCTCGTACTCGCGCAGCGAAACCGCCACGACCCTGCGCGATACGGGGTCGATTCCTTCGGATGCGAACCATTCGTCGACGAACGAAGTGTCGGAAGCGCTTCCCAAAAACGCGCAATCGGCAAGCGCTATCACCTGCTCGTTGCGCACCCGGCACGAGCGGATGAGCTCGGCGGTCGCCGCATCGCGCGTGAGGAACAGCGCGCCCAGACGTCCCATGAGGCGCACAAGCGAGCGGCCGTCCGCCACGTCGAGCGGTCCCGCGCCGATGCCGTAGAGCACCGGGCGCGCATCGTTCATGTAGGCAAGCTCCACGTAAGCGGCGATACCAGCGATGTCGGTGTGCGGCATTGACGAGGCAAGCTCCGCCTTCCCGATTGACCAGCGAATTCCCTGGTCGAAGAGGAGACCTGCGATCACGAGAGCCGCCGAGGACGCGGCGAGCACCCGGTCGAGGACGCGCTTGTCCTGAAGCGTGATGGAGTAGATGCCGCGCTCGCGCAGGGTATGCAGCGGGTTTTCCCCGACAGCAACGATGGAGCAACCGCAGACCAGCTCCCGCAGGCGCCTATCGACCGTTGCCAGGATGTACTCGTCGCCAAAGTTGCCCATGCCCACGTAGCCGAGGACCGAGACGATCGTGCGCGGCGCGGGAAGACCGGCCATAAGCCCCCGCTCGGCAAGCTGCTCGCGCACGCTCTCGAGGGCGGCAAGCAGCGACCCATCAAGGAAGGGGCCTTGCGAATCGACGGGAAGGCGACGGCTCTCGAACGCGACATCGCCCGAATGCTGCTCCGCAACCGCCGCGATGAGCGCCTCGCGCGCCGCGGTAACATCCTTCTCGCAAATGTCCATCCGCTCCGCGCGCCATGGGGAAAGGCCCTCGCCCACGCACGCAAGCTTCACCCCATCGGCATGGACGAGCACAAGCGCCTCGTCCGTCAGCAGCGCATCCGCCGGGGACTTCACGTCCCGGGCGTCGGCTGGGGCGTTCGCATTCTGCGAGCCCGCACCCAGGTCCCCGAACACCACGCACGCCGCACTCGAACGCGCGGAGTAGGCGATGTGGGTAAACGTCGGGTCGGACGCGAAGCGCTCAGGCCACCCGGCGCCGAAGCAGCGGACGGCTCCCTTAAAGCGCTCGTCTGCGACTAGCTCATCGAAGAAGGCGACGCGAGCGGATGTCGCATCCTGCAAGCACATAATGCCAGGTCCGAAGGCAACCAGGTTCGCAATCGGCGTCGAGGCGTAGGCGGCATCGACAGCGGGAGCGCACGCCCCCACGACGCCGTCGAACCCGTCGAGCTCCTCCAGACGCAGCGAGCGCCCGGAAATCGTTATCGCGAAGTCGAAAGGCGCGCCGCTCGACTTCGCCACGCTCGCCTCGGCCTCGGATCGCGCAGCGGCAAGCATGCCCACGGCGACGCCGCGCGAAGCGGCAGCGTCGAGCCCGCGCGCACCCATGCCCTCGGCGAGCATCAGGCAATCGGGACGCTGCACCTCGAAAAAGCGGGAAAGCATCGCAGCATCGAAAGTGCCGGCCTCGTCGAAAACCTCGGGCCACATGTTCGGCGTGAAGAGGAACACCGTGTGCCCCTGCTTTTCAAACGCCCTCTTCGCGCAAAACGCGGGGGTTGCAACGCCCGCTCCCATGCGGGCGACGAGCGCGATTTTGCAGTAGGTTTTTTCCATATCCGAAGCACCTTCCTTCGGGAAAGGCGCCGCACGACGCGACGCCTCCCATGCACAATCAACGTATCAAGACGAGCCCGACAACGCGGTACGCCGCGAGAGAGCGCGCTCCTCGGAGAAAACGCACGCCTGCAAAAAGATCGCGGCGGGCAAATTAGAGGCTCGAGTAGCGCTTCACCATCTCGGCCATCGAGGCGCGCCATGCGGTGCCGCCGGGCTCAAGGTCGGTGCCGTTCACGCCGGTGATGAGACCCGTGTCCACCGCCCATCCCATTGCTTCGCGCGCATAGTCGCTCACCTCGTCCGCGCCGTTCTTCGAGTTCATGGCCGTGCAATCGCTCGACGTATCGCGCCCGTCAACCACGCTCGCATAGCGGGCGAACAGCGTTGCCAGCTGCTCCCGCGTCACCGGGTCGTTCGGGCCGAAGAAATCGGTGCCGCTGTAGCCCGTCGAGACGCCGATCTCCTTCGCCCAGCAAAGCGCCTTATAGTAGTACTCGCTCGGGTCCGCATCGCTGAAAGGCTGCGAGATGCTCGAAGCGGGGCTTCCCGCCAGACGCCACAGAATGGTCGCCACCTGGGCTCGCGTGATCGTATCGTAGGGGCCAAAAAGGTTCGTGCCCGAATAATTCCCCATGATTTCGCGGATGACCACGTAGTCGAAGGCGCCGCTTTCGACAAACCAATCGTCGGCAGCCACGTCGCTGGAGTAGCCCACACGGTACATGAGGTTCACGTCGACGCGTCCGCCCTCGTCATCGGCGGGATAGTCGATGCCTTTCACGCGGCCACCGCTCGAAAGCTGCCACATGCCGTACTCGCCGCCGTACTGGCATTGCGAGACGCCGTATTCCGCAACCCAGCGAACCCAGTTGTCGAACACGGGATCGGTCAGATAGTTCGTGAACCAGTTCCGGTTCGCGTAGATTCCCACGTCGTAGCCTGCAGCCTCAATCTTCTCGCTGAACGCACTCGCGATCTTCGCCAGCTCGGTCGGGTCGCCGCCCGTGGCATTGAGCTGGGAGTTGTCTTCCATGTCGAAGTACACCGGATAGCTTAGGTCATGCCCCGCAATCAGGCGAAGGACGTGGTCGGCCTCGCTTCTTGCCATGTCGGCGTTCTTGGCGTAGGAGTAGATGTAGACGCCGTACGGAATGCCCAGCCGCTCGCACTCGGAGACGTTGCGCAGCCAGTACTTATCGTCCTGGTTGGTAAGGTCGTTGCCGTAGCCCACACGGATGATGGCGAATTTCACGCCGTCGTTTTTCGCAGCTTCCCAATCAATCGTGCGGTTCCACTCGCTCACGTCGATGCCCTTGGCGAGGGCGCCGGGGATGAGGCGCTGCGAGCCGGTCTGGCGGTTCACTGTGGCATAGCCGTTAGGGGTAAGCCTCGCGTCGAACTCGGCGTAGCTTTCGCTCGAGAGAAGCGAGATGTCGTCCAAGCCGGGCACCGTCAAAAGCTGCCCGTCCGTGAAACGCCAGCTGTTGGCGTCGTCTGTCTGTGCGTCAACCTCAGCCGCAAGCGCGCAACCAGGCGAAACAACGCATAGCGCGCAAACTGCCGCGAGGATAAGGGCGCTCAAGGCGCAGATACTCCGATGTCGCAAGATAGCCATGTTTATACTCCGAATCTTGTGCGTATCGTAAGGGAAGGCGGCATTTCGCTCACCTTCTCCTTGAGTATACGCGAGCACGCGCGCTGCGGACACATCGCACACGGCATCGGCACAACGGAGGGCCCGCGACCGCTCGCACGCCCCTGCGCCCGCACGGCCCCGCGCGCGGCATCTCGCCTGCAGCCCCGCCCCGCCGCCGCAAGCTTTCGCGCGACCGCTCGCGCGGGCAATCTGGGCTTTTCATGCGCATGCGGAAGACCCCGTCCAAAGCGCTATAAAATGATGAGTTGCGCCAAGGGCCCGACCCTCGGCGCGCGCAATGCACCCGACCGTTGAGGACCCTATGGCTCAAACCGCATCGACCAAGGCCACGCTCAAGCGGAATTGGTTCACCATCACATCGCTTGTGTCGAAGGACTTCAAGCTCAAATACCGCCGAAGCGTCCTGGGCGTTCTCTGGTCGGTCCTAAACCCCCTGCTCATGATGTGCGTGCTCGCCGCCGTGTTCACGAACGTGCTCAAGTTCGGCGACGACGTGCAGAACTTCCCCATGTACCTCATCCTGGGCAACGTGCTCTTCTCGCTCATGGCCGACTCGACGTCGTCCGCCATGGGCTCCATCCTCGAATCGGCGCCGCTCATCAAGAAGGTACGCGTGTCGAAGATGATCTTCCCACTGGAGAAGGTGCTCTTCACGCTCGTGAACTTCGCCATCTCGCTCATCGCGGTCGTCATCGTCATGCTCTTCTTCCGCATCCCGCCGACGGTGAACCTGCTCGCGATGCCCATCCTGCTCGTGTTCATGCTGCTCTTCTGCGCGGGGCTCGGCATGCTGCTCTCCTCGCTCGCCGTGTTCTTCCGCGACGTGTGCCACCTGTGGGGCGTCGTCATCACCGCATGGACCTACGCCACGCCGTTGTTCTACCCGGTAGGCCTTCTGCCCGACTGGATGCAGGCTGCCGAGGCGTTCAACCCGATGTACCACTACGTGTGCTATTTCCGCGACATCGCGATGTACAACACGGTGCCCGGCCTCACCGAGAACCTCATCTGCCTCGGCATGGCCGCGATCACCTTCGCCATCGGCTTCGCCGTGTTCAAGGCGACCGAGAAGAAGTTCATCCTCTACGTTTAGGCGGAACCTATGCCCGAGAACATCAACACAACCCCGCTCGGCGACATCGAGCGCGAGCTTGCCGCCGCAGTCGACGACCGGCCCGCCATGGTCGACGTGGACCGCGTGTCCATGGTCTTCAACATGGCATCCCAGCAGCTCAACAGCTTGAAGGAATACGCCATCGCCCTTGCAAAGCGCGAGCTTATGTTCAAGGAGTTCCGAGCGCTCGACGGCGTGTCGTTCACCGTTCGCAAGGGCGACGTGTTCGGCATCCTGGGCACGAACGGCTCGGGCAAGTCCACCATGCTCAAGATCATCGCCGGCGTGCTCGAGCCCACCGAGGGCACCTGCACCATCAACGGCAGCATCGCGCCTTTGATCGAGCTCGGCGCCGGCTTCGACATGGAGCTCACCGCGCGAGAGAACATCTTCTTGAACGGCGCGCTTCTGGGCTATTCGAAGAAGTTCATCCAGCAGCATTTCGACGAGATCGTCGACTTCGCGGAGGTCGAGAAGTTCCTCGACATGCCGATGAAGAACTACTCGTCGGGCATGGTCGCGCGCATCGCGTTCGCCATCGCCACGGTCATCGTGCCCGAAATCCTCATCGTCGACGAGGTGCTCTCGGTCGGCGACTTCATGTTCCAGCAGAAATGCGAGCGCCGTATCACGCAGCTCATCAAGGAGCACGACGTCACCGTGCTCATCGTGTCGCACAACAACGACCAGATCGAGCGTTTGTGCAACAAGGCCATCTGGATCGAGAAGGGCCACACCCGCATGATGGGCTCGGCCGCCGACGTGTGCCGCACCTACCGCGTGCTCGGCGGACATGTGGGCTCGGCCGAATCGGAGGCCGCCGTGTTCAGCATGCTGAACTCCCCCACCCGCGTGCCCGAGGAGCTCGTGAGCTCCGTCGCCGGCGAGAACCGCTACGGCACCGCCGTGAAAATCGCGGAGAAGTGCAAGTTCGCGCAGGGTGGCAGCATCATCCTGGCCTCGGGAGACTTCAGCCTGCCGTGCATGTCCGCGCAAGGGCTCTCCGGCATGCTCGATGCGCCGGTGCTGCTCTCGAAGAACGAGTCGCTGCCCGACGTGGTCGCGCAGGAAATCGCGAGCCTCGCGCCGCGCCGCATCGTCGTCTTGGGCGGCGAGGACGTGCTCTCTTCCGAAGTGGCCGAGCAGGCGGCCGACGCTGCGGGCGACGGGTGTGCAATCTGCCGAATCGACTGCAACGAGTCGGTCGAGCTTGCGCGCCTCATCTTCGACTTCGGGAAGCGCGTGGCGGAGGAAGACGGCGTGCCCGGCTGGAGCAAGCTCACAATCATCGCGCACCACGACTGCTTGGGTGACCTGATCACGCTTTCGCCGCTGCTGTTCAACCAGCATATCCCCGTATTCTACATTCGCGAGCTCGGCGTGATCGACGACGCCACGGCAGCGTCGATCCAGGGCGGCGACTTCACCGACCTGATTGTGCTGGGCGTCGACAAGCATATCCCCGACACGTTCCTCGCCACCTGCGCCGAGCACGGCGTGAAAAGCGAGCGCCTCATCGGCAAGAACCCCTACGACGCCAACGAGAAGATCAACGACCTCATCACTTCGGGCCAGGTCGAAGGCGCGCGGCTTACGATCGGCAACCTTATCGTGAGCTCGGTGTGGAACCCTGCCGACGCGTTCGCCGCCGGCGCCTGGGCCGCCAAGACCGATTCCGCCTTCCTTCTGGAAGACCCGCAAAACCTCGACAGCGTCGCGCACGCCATAAGCTACATCAAGAAGAAGGGCGGCAGCGTGAAGCACCTCACCTTCTTGGGCGATTCCTCGCAGTTTGGGCGCCTCGACAAGGAGATGCTTGGGAAGGCTGTGCAGGAAGCGCTCGTGGACGCAGGGCTTGCGAATACGAGTGCCGAGGACGCGCAGCCAACCAAGACTGAGCGCGCGGACGCCACATCCGCCGACGCTGCGTCCGCGGATACGCAGGAAAACGAATAGGAGCATCATGTCATCTTCGCAGTTCGCACCGCTGGTTTCCGTCATCATCCCCATCTACAACGCAGGACCCTACCTCGATCAGGCGCTCGAGAGCGTCGAGGGGCAAACGTACAAGAACCTGGAAATTATCTGTCTGAATGACGGCTCCACCGACAACTCGCTTGACATCATGCGCGCCCATGCCGCGCGCGACGAACGCATCGTGGTGATCGACAAGCACAACCAAGGCTACGGCGCCACCTGCAACCGCGGGCTCGACGAGTCGCACGGTGAGTGGATTTCCATCCTCGAACCCGACGACTGGATCGAGAGCGGCATGTATTCCGACCTGCTCGCGCTCGCGCGCATGTACCCCGAGCCGATCGACATCGTGAAGTCGGGCTACTGGCGCATCTGGATGCCCGACACGCCCAAGCAGCGCAAGATGAACTGCAGCTACCACGGGCGCATCAACCCGCCCGCCCAGCCGTTCGCCATCAAGGACGCGGCGCATCTGCTGTGCCACCACCCATCCATCTGGTCGGCGATCTATCGCAAGCAATACCTGGTTGACAAGGGCATTCGCTTCCGCGAGATTCCCGGCGCGGGCTGGGCAGACAACCCGTTCCTCATCGAGACGCTTTGCCAGACCGACCGCATCCTCTACACCGATAAGGAATACTACTGTTATCGCGAGGAGACGCCGGAGAAGTCCGAAGCGTTCGCAAAGCGCAGCACGCTTCTGCCGCTCGAGCGCTGGAATGACATGATGGACATCCTCGAGAAGCTCGGCGTGACCGACGAGCGCATCCTGCGCGCGCACAACAGCCGCGGCTTCACGTACCTCTCGGGCATCCTGGAAGTCGTCGGGCTCGACGGCGAGGGCGTGCGCGAGGCGGCGACCCACATGTTCGAGCGCATGGATGCTGAACTGGTGTTTTCCGACCCCGAGATATCCCCTGGCTGCAAGCGCCTGTTCGCCGACCTCCGCGGCCTGGAATGCCCGCACATCGACAAGCTCGCCTATGTGCGCGGGCTTATGGGGCAGGGATTCTACAACCTAAAGAACACGGGCGTCGCGAACACGTTCTTCGCAACCACCAACTACTTCAAGAAGCACCGCGCCCGCGAAGCAAACGAGTAGGCGGCAAGCCCACATTCGTCATATCGGCATCACGATGCGAAGCCCCTGGGTATCAACCAGGGGTTAAGGTGCCAAAATCGGCGGCCCGACATAACCGAAGTCGTGCGCTAGCGATTCTTCGTGAAATGATAGGTCGGCACAGCCTCTTCGAGAATCTTGATCGCGTGCTCGTCGGTGTCGCGAATCGCCTCGCGAAGTTCCCCAAGCTTCTGGGCCACTTGCTCGTGGCTGATTTCCTGGCCCTGCGAGATCATAATCGAATGGTTGGACGTGGGAAGCGTGTTCTCCTCGTCCATCAGCAGCTCTTCGTACATCTTCTCGCCGTCGCGCAGACCGGTGTAGACGATGCCGACGTGCGCGCCCGAAAGGCGGATGAGATTCTTCGCCAAGTCCGCAATCTTCACTGGCTCGCCCATGTCGAGCACGAAGATTTCGCCGCCCTTCGCCATGCCGCCCGCCTGGATGACAAGCTGCACCGCCTCGGGAATGGTCATGAAGAAGCGCTCGATATCAGGATGCGTCACCGTCACGGGGCCGCCTTCCGCAATCTGCTTCTTGAACAGGGGAATCACGCTACCGTTGCTCCCGAGCACGTTGCCAAAGCGCACCGCCGCGAACACGGTCTTCGACGTGCGGGCGTAGTACTGCATGATCATCTCACCCATGCGCTTGGTGGCACCCATGACCGAAGTGGGGTTCACGGCCTTATCGGTCGAGATGAACGTGAAATGCTCCACGCCGAAGGCGTCTGCCGCGCGCACCACGTTCAAGGTGCCGAAGACGTTGTTCTCGATAGCCTCGCGCGGGCACACCTCCATGAGCGGCACGTGCTTGTGGGCAGCCGCATGGAACACCACGGCCGGATGGTACTTCTCGAACACCTCGTTCACGCGCGCGTCGTTGCAGATGCTGCCGATCTCGATGTCGACGTCGATGTCGTCGTAAGAACGCAGCAGCTCCTGGCGAAGCATGTAGGCGTCGTTCTCGCAAATGTCGAAGATGACAATGCGGTGCGGAGCGACTTTCGCCAGCTGACGGCAGAGCTCGCTGCCAATCGATCCGCCGCCACCCGTGACGAGCACCGTCTCGCCCGCCACATACGCGTACGCGATGCGCATATCGAGCTGGATTTCCTCGCGGCCCAACAGGTCGGTCACGTCGACGTCGCGCAGGGCCACATCGCCCAGCTCGTCGATGCGCAAATCGCGGATGTTGGGCAGCGTCTTGAGCACGCATTCGGTCTTCGTGCACACCTTATAGATGCGCTTGCGCTCGGCAGGGGTCGACGAGGGGATGGCAACGACGATCTGCTGGATGTCGTATTTCCTCACGAGCTCCTCGATGTCGTCGGTCGAACCCTCCACTTTCACGCCGTGGATGCGCATGCCCCGCTTGGCCGGGTCGTCGTCGGTCGCGACGATAGGAATGCCCGGCATGTTCGGGTCCTTCGTAGACATGCGGTTGATAGTGAGCGAACCAGTTTCCCCCGCGCCGACGACGAGCGTCCGCGGACGATCGACGTTATCGCCGGAAAACGCACGCTTCTTGCGCCTTTTGATGCGCCACAGCAGACGGTAACCGCCCATAAGGAACACGAGCAGAATCGACGCACCGATGAACACGCGAATGGGAAGCCGAACGTTGATGACCCACAAAAACACAGCGCCCACCAGGGTCGATATCACTACGGAAAGCACAATCTGCAGCGCCTCGTCGACGCTTGCATACTCCCATAAGTTGTTGTACAGGCGAAACGCGCCCATGATCGCGATGTTCACCACGGCGAGGATTCCCAAGATGAAGAAAATCTCGTTGCTGGTGAACACTTCGTCGTACACGTTGGTCAGAAGCGATGCCAGCCAATAGGCCACGTACGTGGCAATGATATCCATAATCAACAGAGGCGCAGTGCGCTTCGCTATGTGCAAATCCATGCGTGCCCTCGCTCGGGTTTAACGGCGCCGCGGCCGCTGATATACAACCTACTGATTGTATACGATTGAGCCGAAGGCCCGCCCGTTTTGCAGAAACACTGCACGGATGGGAAATGCCCACAACGCGTCGCTCATGTCGGAACGGTGGTGGAACGGTGGTGGAACGAGGACGGCACGACAGCCCTACCCCACCGTTTTCGTCGCGACGAGAGAAATCCCCGTGCCGCAGACGTTCTCGCAGATGACATCCCCCATAGCGATAGGGGCTCGAAGGGAAAGCCCCGCCGCCTCGCGGGCAACATCGCACACGAGCGCCTTGGGCACCGGCGCACTCGTCCGATAACTCACCGGTTCCAGGCATCCCGCAGCGCATACGGTGCCGCACACCGTTCGGACCGGGTTGTTCGCCTCGGCCTGGGCATACTTCTTCCCGCGGCCGCACGAGTTGCCCTCGACACTTGTGACCTCGCCGTTCTCGGCGAACCCGACGTTCATGACGCACCCCATCGGGCACTGGATGCAGACAATCCTCCTGCTCATCGCGCGCCCCCTTCCGCAACGAGAGCCTGGCGTGCGGCAAGTCCGCTTACTGCCGTAACCTCGATGCGCGAGCACCCGACAAGACTCTCGGCATCGACCTTCATGCGCCGCATCTCGGCAGGAACTGCCACCATATCACGCGCTCGCGCAATCACCTCGCACGCACCCGCGTCATCGCGCGAGCGGACCTCGAACCGCACGCCCTCGATGACCTCGGACACACGAAAGGAGAGCGTCACGAGCCCTTGCGCATCGCGGGAAATCACCTGCGGCACGACATAGCGCACGCCTTCCCCGGCAACCACTTCGATGGGCGGCTCGCTCTCGCCCGCCGCAGCGTCCGCCGCGCACACCGCTCTCGCAGCAGCCATCGCGAAGGCGGCCGCAGAGGCTCCTGCCCGCTCGCCTTCTTCGGATGCGAAGTCCGCCAAATCGTGCACGTGGAGGGCATTTCCGCAGGCGAAGATGCCGGGCACGCTCGTCGCCAAGCGCTCGTCGACAACAGCGCCTCCCGTCATCGGGGAAAGTACCACCCCCGCCGTTTTCGCAACCTCGTTTTCGGGGATGAGTCCGCACGAAAGCACCAGCGTGTCGCAGGGAATGCGCTCCTCGGTCCCCTCGATGGGACGACGCGTCGCAGGATCGACGTCCGCCACAACAACAGCATTCAGGCGCGTCTCGCCTTCAAGCCGAACCACCGTGCGCGACAGGTGCAGCGGAATGCCGAAATCGTCGAGACATTGCACGATGTTGCGGCGCAGCCCCGAGGAGAACGGCATGATCTCGTACACGCCGAGCACGTTGATGCCCGACAGGGTCATGCGGCGCGCCATGATGAGCCCGATGTCGCCCGAGCCAAGCACCACCGCAGTCGACCCAGGGACAAGCCCCTGCAGATTCATGAAATTCTGCGCGCAGCCTGCCGTATAGACCCCCGAAGGACGCGCGCCCGCAATACCGAGTGCGCCCAGCCCCCGCTCACGGCTTCCCGTCGCCAAGATCACAGCCTTCGCATGGAAAAATAGTTCGGCACCAAAGCGTGTGCCAACGACGAGTTTTCCTGCGCCATCGTCGTCAATACGCAGCACCGACACACCGTATTCGCAGGTCACACCTGCATCTGTGACAGATTGCTCCTCCATTGCGGCATATTCAGGGCCGGTGAGCTCGGCCTTCATGCGATGCAAGCCGAACCCGTTGTGCACGCACTGCTTGAGCACGCCGCCCGGGCGCTCCTCGCGATCGACCATGGCCACGCGAGCCGCACCCGCACGCCGCGCGCTCACGGCAGCCGCCATACCCGCAGCACCACCACCGATGACGACCACGTCGAAGCTGCCTTCGATACGGGTGGGTGCGCCCGGCTCGCTCCGCCGCGCGCCCGACGCCGCATGCCAGGCGCCCGCTTCCCCATGAAGCGCGTTCGTCTCCTCTCGCTTCACGCCTGTTGCCGCCGAGGAGCCGCTCGATATCGCATGCCGCGCACAAGCTTCCTCAGGAGCCTCACCTTTGGCGGGGCTCTCGCCCTCACGCGCAAGCTCGACGTAATCGGCACGTGCGGACGCTATCATCTTCGACCCCGCAAGCCGCTTGTCGATCTTCTCGGGCGGACAGCCCAGCTCACGCGACATGATGCGCACAAGCTCCGGCGAGCAAAAGCCACCGTGGCAGCGCCCCATCGTAGCCCCCGTGCGCCACTTGATCGCATCGAGCGAGAGCGCGGGAAGGGGACCGTGCAGCGCGCGAACTACTTCCGCCTCGGTCACCTCGCAGCAACGGCAGACCACATGCCCGAACGCTGGATCGCTCGCGATGGCACATTCGCGCTGCTCATCGGTCATCGCCGTGAAGGGAAGCTGCGGCGCACGACGCGGATTGAACGACGGATTGCCACCCGCACCCAGGCGAGCCGCGACCTCTGAAGCGACATAAGATGCCACCGCAGGAGCCGAGGTCAAACCAGGCGACTCAAAGCAAGCGATGTTGAAGAAGCCGAGGGCATCCACTACCTCGCCGATGACGAAATCGCCCGACTCGCCCGCTGCGCGCAAACCCGCAAAGTTCGTGATGGCGCCACGCGGAGAAGCCGCAGGCCAAGTGCGGCGGGCACGCTCGACGATATCGGCAAGCCCTGCCTGCGTCGTCGAGAGGTCGGTCTTGGAGTCCTGGGAAACCGAGTTCGGGCCGATAAGCATGTTGCCGTGGATTGTCGGCGTGACGAGCACCCCTTTGCCGAGCGGCCCCGGCACCTGGAACATCGTGTGCTCGAACGTGCCAGCGTATTCCGTGTCGTAGAGATAGTACTCGCCCCGACGCGGCGTGATGGAAAAGCGATTCCCCGAAATCATGTTGTTCAGCTCGTCGGCGAAAAGCCCCGCCGCGTTCACGACTGCGCGCGCGAAGAAACGCTCCCCCGCGGCCTCGAGGCTGAAGCCGCCGTCCACGCGTGCGATGCGCTCCACGCGATGATTGAAAAGGAAGGCGACGCCGTTGTCGCACGCGTTCTCAGCCGCCGCAAAGGCGAAGCCGTACGGATCGACGATGCCGCCCGTCGGCGCCACAAGCGCGCAAGTGACCTCGGGCGACACGTTCGGCTCCATCTCGCGCGCCTGATTCCCCGACACGATATGCACGCCCTCGATGCCATTCGCATCGGCACGACGGACAAGCTCCTCGAGCTTTAATCGACCCTCGTCATCAAAAGCGAGCACCATCGAGCCGTTGCGGCGGAATTGCACGCCGAGCTCGTCGCACCACTGCGGGTATGCCTTCGAACCCGAAGCGTTGAAGTGCGCCTTGAGCGTACCGGGCACGGGATCGAAGCCCGCATGCACGATAGCGGAATTCGCGCGGGTCGCACCGCAGGCGACGTCGTTTCCTGCCTCCAACACGCAGACGGACAGGTCATAGCGCGCGAGCTCGCGAGCCGCCGTGCAGCCCGCCACACCGGCGCCGACGACCACGACGTCAAAGGAGCGCGCCTTCTCTTCCTGCATATGCGAACCTACTCTTTCCTCTTCGACCCTCTGCCACGTTGCCTCCTACCAGGGGATTCCTTCCGATTACCCCTGTCGGTGGGCGAATGGGGAACCTCGCTCTTGCCACCGCCTGGATGGGAATTCCCGCTCGTGCCACGAGGCGAGCGGCGGGCCTCATCCTTACCGCCAGTCGGGCGGGCTGGCCTGTCCTTCCCGCTGTTCGAGCGAGACGACTTCCCCTTGCGACCAAACACGTTGCCCGAAGTGCCCTCTGCGTGGGGGTTCCCCTTCGGCGTGCCTTTCCCCATTGACGCACTCTTCCCCTTCGATGGCACACCGCGGGATCCCTCCGGACGCACGAGGCATTTCGCGTCGAAGCCGATGAGGTCCTCCCGGCCAGCGCGGCGCAAGGCCTCGCGCACCAGGTCGCGATTCTTCGGGTCGCGGTATTGGATGAGCGCGCGCTGCAATGCCTTCTCGTGCGGATTCTTCGGTACGTAGACCGGTTCCATCGTGCGCGGGTCGAGCCCCGTGAAGTACATCACCGTGGCAAGGCTTCCGGGCGTCGGGTAGAAATCCGACACCTGCTCGGGGTTAAAGCCCATGTCCCGCACGAATTCGGCCAGTTCAACGGCCTCTTTCATGGTCGATCCCGGATGCGAGGACATAAGGTAGGGAACGATGAACTGTTTCTTGCCCGCGCGGGCGTTCTCCTCTTCGAACAGCGAAACGAAGCGCTCGTATATCTCGTGGGAGGGCTTGCCCATGCACGACAGGACGCCGCGAGAGACATGCTCGGGCGCAACGCGAAGCTGTCCGCTCACGTGATGTTCGGCCAGCTCGCGCACGAATTCCCGCCCATGCTTCTCGTCGAGCATCACGTAGTCGAAGCGGATGCCCGAGCGAACGAACACCTTCTTTACGCCGGGAACCTCGCGCAGCTCGCGCAAGAGGCGAATGTAGTCGGAATGGTCGGCAATGAGCTTCCGACATGGTTCGGGAGCTAAGCAGCGCCTCCCCTGGCAAGCGCCATGGTCCATCTGCTTGCGGCAAGCGGGCGCGCGAAAGTTCGCCGTCGGACCGCCAACATCGTGGATATAGCCTTTGAAGTCGGCGTCGCGCGTCATCTCCTCGGCCTCCGCGACAAGCGAGGCACGGCTGCGCACCTGCACGACGCGCCCCTGATGGAACGTGAGCGCGCAGAAGGCGCATTCGCCGAAGCACCCGCGGTTGCTCGCAAGCGAGAACTTCACTTCCTTGATAGCGGGAACCCCGCCCGCGGCATCGTAGTCGGGATGCGCGGCGCGGACGAACGGCAGGCGGTAGACCGCATCGAGCTCGGCGGTCGAAAGCGGGGCGGCTGGCGGGTTCTGTACGACGAACTCATGCTCGCCATAAGGTTCGACCAGGCGTTTTCCCGTCACGTGGTCGCTGTTGGCATACTGCACGGCGAAGCTTTCCGCATAGGCGCGCGGGTTGGCGCGCATCGCGCTGTAAGCGGGAAGCAGCTCGTAGTCGTAGACATGCTCAAGCGAGCGCGTGCGAAACACCGTGCCGTCGATAAAGGTTAGGTCGCTTACCGAAAGCCCCGAATTCAACGCGTCGGCAATCTCCACGATGGAGTGCTCCCCCATCCCATACGACACGAGATCGGCGTTCGAATCGAGCAGAATCGACCGCTTCAGGGAATCGGACCAGTAATCGTAGTGGGCAAAGCGGCGCAGGCTCGCCTCGATGCCTCCGATGATGATGGGAACGTCCTTGAACACGCGTCTGATCAGGTTCGAGTACACCACAACCGCGTGGTCGGGACGCAGCCCGCCCTCACCCCCTGGGGAAAAGGCATCCGAATGGCGGCGCTTTTTGGCGACCGTATAGTGATTCACCATGGAGTCCATGTTCCCCGAGCTCACGAGGAACCCCAGTCGCGGGCGCCCGAGCGCAGCGATGCTTTCCGGATCGCGCCAATCGGGCTGGGCGATGATGCCGACTTTGTAGTGGTTCGCCTCGAGAAGGCGGCAGATGATAGCCGCGCCGAACGACGAGTGGTCAACGTACGCATCGCCCGACACGTACACGAAGTCGCACTCGTCCCAACCGCGCTCGCGCATGTCATCGCGACTTACGGGAAGAAACCGTGCACGATAGGCGTGCGCCTGCTCCTTCGCCTGCTCCTTCGCATCTTCAGCCGCACGCGCACGACCCTCCGCACGCTTCTTCGCATCCTCGTTCGCACGCTCCCGCCCCTTCGGACGCGGCTGCGCTTGCCCCTTCGCGCGCGGCGACCCATGACCCTTCGCCCGCGCAGCGTTCCCGCGGTTCGCCGAGCGATTCGTCATGAGCGCACGTTCCTAGCCTGAGCAGGGACGACAACGCGCAGAGCGCGAGGGACAATCGAGATATGGTACGAATCGGCCACAAGCGCCTCCCCATCGATCTGCACGGGAAGCGGCGCGTCGAAGCGAAGGTCGATCGAGGATGCGCGCTGGAACTCGATCTGCTTGAAGCGCGTATGATGGGCATCTTTCGCCATAAGGAAGATGAAGGTGCCGGAAAGCCTCGTCAGCGGCGGGTGTGCGATGCAGATGTCGAACAGACCGTCGTCGGGGGCGGCGTCGGGGCAGATGCGGAATCCGCCGCCGTAAGTCGGCCCGATTTGGACCGCGAAAAGATACGACTCGCCGCAGACAGGTTCGCCACCGTCGAACGAAGCGGTATAACGACGCAGATCCATATGATGGAGCAGCTGATCGATGCCCGATTGCAGATAAAGCATCGTGCCGGTCTTGCCCGTTCGTGCACGACGCTCGACGGTATCGAGCGCAATCGCCGCATCCAAGCCGAACGATAGCGTCTCCAGGAACCACCGATCGTTGCATTTCCCCACGTCATGCGCGCGCAGTTCGCCGTCGCACAACTGCAGGACCGCCATGGAAAGATCGGTGGACATACCGAGCGTGCGCGCATAGTCGTTGCCCGAGCCGACGGGCAGAAGCGCGAATGCGGGCCGCTCGCTTGCCGGAATCTCCATGAGCCCGCAGGCGACCTCGTTCGCGATACCGTCACCGCCGAGCGCGCAAACGCAGTCGAACCCGCGCAACGCGGCACGGGCGGCGATATCGCTCGCCTGACCAGGACGCTCGGTGAACTCAAGCGCGAAGGCGTCTTCCCCTAACGCTGACGCAAACAAGGCGCGCGCCCGATAAGCGCACGCCTTGCCTTCACCGTTTTGGGCAACGGGGTTCGCGATGATAAGCAGTTTTCGAAAGCAATGTGACATGCCCCGTATTATACGACATGCCCCGCCCTCATTCGCCACATCGCCTAAGGTTTGGCGACCAGCAGAGCGTTCTCCAGATAAATCAACTGCCCGTAATTCAGGGTAACCGTTACCTTCTGAGTGAACGTTTTCACGGCCGTGCTCTCGGGCGCGAGAAGCTCGCTCGGAAGGGTCGCCACTCCGTATTTCGCCGGACCCGAGGTCGCATCGGCCATCGGGATGATGTCATACGTTCCTGAGGCAAGATCGTAGCCGACATCGTACATGCCCCAACCACTGATCTCACTCGCCGGCGAGCTGCGGTGATAAGGCACGGCAACGGCACCAGTGATACCAACCTTCATACCCGGCTCAAGCTTCATATACCCGCGATAGCCGAAATACGCGGCGTAAAGCGGTGCGTCGTCCACGTCCGCGCCCGCGTGGTACACCTCGATGTAGCCGGGATAGTAACCGTCAGCGCTATCAAGGGCAAACCAGCCGGTGGGAATATTCACGCCAGCGATATAGGCACCCTGCCCGAAGCGCGGAACCGCCATCTCGTTGAGCACGTCGCGATCAAGCACGGAGACCATCTTCGCGAACATCGAGCGATCGGCAGTGTCCTGCGGCTTGATGAGACGCACAACCGAACCGCCCCAATACATCTCCACACCGGTGATGATCTGGTTGTTCAGGCACCATGCGACCTCGTTTCGCGCCCATTCGCTCACTTCGTAATTGTCGGGCATCTGCGCAAACAGGTAGCCGTGAGTCGTCGTGGAAATGCCCGCATGGATCCTGGCGAAATTCGCGAGCATCTTGCAGAGCTCTTCGCGCGTGACGCTTTGGTACGGGCGGAACGTGCCGTCACCGTAGCCCTGAACGATTCCCGTCTTGCTCGCCCAGCTCAGCGGCACCGTGAAGAACTCATCGGGCGGAACGTCGGTGAAGCTGTAGCCGTACTCCTCGGGCGAGCCCGCGATGCGCCACAGCACCGTGACCACCTGCCCGCGCGTCACCGGATCGTAGGGCCCGAACATGCCGGATTCATCGTAGCCGCGCATAAGCCCATGTTGAAGCGCGTATCCCAAGATATTGTCGGTCGCAAACCATTCGCCTGGATCAACGTCGCTGAAACCGTAGTTGGGATAATGTTCGGTTGCAAACGATTGCGTCTCGATAGCGCCCGCCGAATCGCTCGGCGCAGACTCGCCTCCCTGCCCCAGCGCGAATGCGGCAGCAGGAACAAGCCCAATCGCGAGCAAGCAGGCAAGCATGATTCCAAATAGACGTCGTCTCATGGCTCCTCCTCAAGGTCGGAAAATCCACGCGGCGTTCACCGCATCACATCAAGTATACGGGGCGCGCGAAGTCGACCCAAGGTACGCCCGCACGATTGGGACAACGGAGCCAAAGAAAAGCGCTCCGCTGAACCTTACGTCCAACGGAGCGCTTGCTGTGTGCGGGAAATGGCCCTTCAAGCTTCAAGCAAGGCCTTGACCCATCATGTTCGGAGAGGCAGCTATTCCGCGGCGTCTGCCTCGGCGGCGTCGTCGGCTTCTGCCCCGGCGTCTTCCCCTGCGATTCTGATGTTCGCATGCTCGAGCAGCCAGTTGTTCGCCTTCAGGCGCTCGGCAGCCTCGCGCAGCATGAAGCTGCGGCCGGTCTGCTCGAGGCGCTGACGCAGCATCTTGGGGTTCACCTGCGGGTTCATAGCACGGCAGGCAGCGTTGATGTCGTCATCGTTCAGCACGAGGTGCTCGTGGCGGAACAGCGCGTCGAGAGCGAAGCCCTGCACGAGCAGCTCGCGGATCTGCATCATCATCATCATGCCGAACTGCTGCTGGCCACCCTGCTCCTCGATGAAGGCTTCGAGGGTCTTGCCCTGCTGCTGGGCGGTCTGGCGCACGTTGTTCATCAACTGCTCGCGCATGGCCTCGTAGACCTCGTCGGCGATGCTGCCCTGGAAGCGGCGGGCGAGCTCGCTCGCGGCGAGCTGGCGGTTGTAGTCGTCGTACTGCTCGCGGCCCTGCTTCTCAAGGCTCTCGCGAATGCTGTTGCGGAAATCGTCGGCCGACTTGTACATCGGCATGTACTTCGTCACCCACTCGTCGGTGATCGCGGGGATGACCTTCTTCTGGATCTCGAGCACGGTGGCACGGCAATCGACCTTCTGGGTGCACTCGTTGCCGCTGTCGTCAAGGCTCGGGCCTTCGAAGGTGAATTCCTTCGTCTCGCCGACGTTCATGCCGATGATGTTCTCATCGAAGCCGTCGGGCATGTAGCCGGCGCCCGTGGTGTAGGTGCGGCCCTCAGTGGTCAGGCCCGGCATGGGCTTGCCGTCCTCGGAGCACTCGAGCTTCACCTTCACGCTGTCGCCCTTCGCAACCGGATGCGGGTCGTCGGCAACGTATTCGGCGTAATGTTCAGCCGTCTCGTCCATATGGCGCTGAACCTCTTCCTCACTCACCGCGAAAGGCTGCACCGTGATGGAAACGGGCTCGTAGGACGAGAGCTCGTAGTTGGGCTTCGGAAGCACGACAACGGTGAAGGCGAACTCGCGATCGCGGGCAATCGAGCGGTCGTGCTCGGCCTTCGGCGGATAGGCGGGCGTGAGATTCTTCTTGTCGATCGCGTAGGGAACAAGGGCCTCAACCGCTTGATCCTGCACGATGGCATCGAGGTTCTTGATGCCCATCTGCTCTTCGGCAACCTGTGCAACCGTCTTGTCCTTTTCCGGGCGCAGACCCATCTGCTGGGCAAACTGGATATAGGCGCTCTGAAGCGCATCGTTCACTTCGACAGATGTGGCGACGCACTCGAGGCGCAGCTTTCCGTCATCGAGCTTTCGCTGAGTAACCTTCATTGAATATGTTCCCCTTTCAAATGAGTAATAACTCCAACTCGTTTGTAGAAATTGTAGCGCAACTTGCGCGATATGCATCCTGCAGGACGTATGAAAGGAGCGTAATGCCCCATCAGCTTCGGCATTTCGTCGTGCAAATAGGTACCTACTCGTTCGATTTCAGGCTTTCGACCATATCGATTCGGCGCAGCTTCGGGCGCATGGCAAGCGTCACGATCACCGAGAACACCATGGTGAGCGCAAACGCGATGATGAAGCTCAGGGCGTGGATATCGCGGCCGAACATGACTTGGTCCACCTCGGCCGTCACGACGACGAAGCCCTCCATCACGATGCCGAGCAGAAGCCCCACAAGCGCACCGATCACGGCGAGCAGAAGCGTTTCGCGATAGATATAGGCATCGACCTCGCGCGGGGTGAAGCCGAGCACCTTTAAGGTGGCGATCTCGCGCACGCGTTCGGTGATGTTGATGTTCGTCAGGTTGTAGAGCACGACGAAGGCGAGCAGGGCCGCCGCGATCACGAGGACCACGACCACGCTGTCGACGCTTTTGAGCATGGTTCGGTAACTATCGATTGTCTCGTCATTGTAGGTGACCGTCTTCACGCCGCCCGTTGCAAGTAGGTCGTCGGAGAGCACCTCACGCGCACCCTCGTCTTCCACCTCGTTCGCGTAAAGCGTCGAGAAAACGGGCTCCTCGCCCATCACCCGCTCATAGAGCGCGGGGGTGAAATATACGTAGTGCCCGACGTAGTTCTCCATGATGCCTGCCACGGTGACCTCGCGCCCCTCGCCTGTCACGTCGCCCACGGCGTCCTCGTCGAAGACGGAAAACGTGCTGCCAACCTCGAGGGAAAGCTCCGTCGCAAGCTTTTCGCTCACGAGCACGCCGTCGTCGGAAAGCGCAAGGGGCTCGTGCTTCTCGCGCGTGCGCATCGTGACGAAGCGGGAGAAGTCATCGGGATGCTCGGGCACAACGATGTCGATGCGATGCTGGCTCACGTCGGCGCCCTCGTCGCCAGAGGTCGACTGCGCCTGCTTGTTTGCGGTGGCAAGCCAGGCGTATTCCCCTGAGGCGTCTTCTTCAACTCGCTGTTCCACCTGGTCTTTCTCGTCGTCCGTGCAATCGGAGTCCATGCGAACGATGGTGTTATAGTGGTACAGCTCGCCGAATTGCTTGTCGATGATGTCGTTGATAGCGTTTTGCAGCCCGAGACCCGTGAGCAGAAGAGCCGTGCAGCCGGCGATGCCCACGATTGCCATGATGAAGCGTCGCTTGTAGCGGAAGAGGTTGCGCGACGTCACCTTCCAGGAGAACGAAAGGCGGCGCCACACGGGGCGGATGCGCTCGAGCAGGATACGCTTGCCCGCCTTCGGGGCGCGCGGAAGCATGAGGAATGCAGGGCGTTCGCGCAGCGTCGAAGCGGCGGCGAACCAGGTCGCAATCACGGTGATGCCCACACCGAGTCCCGCAGCGGCCGCCGTCATGGCCGGGTCAACTGGGCAGGGGCGACACGGAACGGCATAGATGATCGCGTAGGCGCCCATGATGAACCAGGGCAAAAACTTCGAGAGCGCAACGATGCCGATGATCGCGCCCACGCCGCTCGCCACGATGGCGTAGATGAGATATTTCGAGGTGATGCGGGCCTTGCTGTAGCCGAGCGCCTTATACGTGCCGATGAGCACGCGCTCCTCCTCCACCATACGCGTCATGGTGGTAAGCGAGACCAAGGCAGCTACCAGGAAGAATAAAAACGGGAAGACTTGCGCGATCTGATCGATGCGGCCCGCATCCGACTTGAAGCTCTCGGCGCCGATGTTCTTCGTGAGGTCGAGCACGTACACCTCGCCCTCGGTATCCACGATCGCATCCACGTCGGCCTGGGCATCAGCGAGCTTCGCCTCCGCGTCGGCGAACTGTTCCTCAGCGTCCGCGCGCTGAGTGGACAGCTCGCTTGCACCGTCTTCGTATTGTGCAAGGCCATCGGCGTATTCGGCCTTGCCCGACTCGAGCTGCCGACGCCCCGATTCCAACTGGGAGCGACCGCTGTCGATCGTCGCCTGCGAGCTTGCAAGCTCGCCTTCGGCGGCGTCCATGCTCGCTTGCGCCTGTGCACGCTGAACCTCGAGCTGGGCGCGACCCTGGGCGATTTGCTCGGGAACGCCCGCAGTCTGCGCATCGATCTGCGCGATAGCCGCCTCAAGCTGCGCCGCTACGTCATGCGCGCCCGCAGCCTGAGCCTGCGCGAGCTGCTCAGCGAGCTGGGCACGCTGGGCCATGGCGGCGTCGTAGCTCGCCTGCGCGGCATCGAGCTGGGCCTCGGCAGCCGCGAACTGCTCTTCGGCGGCAGCACGCTGGGCCTCGAGTTCAGCCCGCCCGCTATCGATTTGCGCCTGGCCGCTCGCAAGCTCGCGAGCGCTCGACTCGATGGTTGCCTGAGAGCTCGCAAGCTTCGTGGCCGCCTCGTCAAGCTTCGCCATCGCGTCGTCAAGTTCCGCCTGCGCATCATCGAGCTTTTGAAGTGCATCGGCGCGCTCGGCCTCGAATTCGGCACGACTGTCATCAAGTTCCGCCTGCGCATCAGCGCGAATGCCATCGAGGCGCGAGGCAAGAAGGTCATCAGAGATGCCATTGATGCGGCCCGCCGTTTCGTCGACGAGGGATTGGTAGTCATCTGTTGCCCAGCGCTTTTCCCGAGCGCCACTGACGGTGACAAAGGCCTCGGTGTAGGGAAAGTCCTCCGCAAAAGCACTCTCGGGAACATAAGCGAAAGTCGCGAGCTGACCCGACCCGAGCGAGGTCGATCCTACAGTTGTCGAGCAGGTGTAATACGAAGAGCGAACGAACCCCGAAACGGTGAACTCGTGCACCGCGAAAGTGTCGTCCAGATCCAAGGTCCCTTCCGAAAGCAGAACCTTGTCTCCGACGCTCACCTCAGTTGACCACACCGTGTCAGCGGAAAGCAGGCACTCCTCGTTCGATTCGGGCCAGGAGCCTTCGACCAGGATGGGTCGGTTAATATAGTTCGGGTCCTCAGATTCAACGGTCAGCCCGTCGTCGCATTCGCTTGCACGCGCCGCATCGACATCGAGGGAATGGATGCGCGTCGTGTACTGCACGCCGTCGATCTGCGCGATGACGTCCGACTCGTAGGCCGGCATGACACCGCTTACGCCTTCAACCTGGGAGATCTCGTCGATCTGATCGTCGGTGAACCCGAGCGTGGAAACAACGCGCAAATCGCACAGGTTTGTCGCGTCGTAGTGCGTGTCGCCCGCAAGACGCATGTCGGGGCCGGTGAGGCGCAAGCCCGCATAAAAGCCGCACCCAAGCGCCGCGATGATGGCAATAGCGAGGAAGCGCCCAAGCGAATGGGTGATCGACCGCATTACCTCTTTGCGGAATGCCCCTGCCATCGGCTACCACTCAATCGTTTCAGCGGAGGCGGGATGGGCGTTTTGCTCCACGGCGGCAACCTTGCCCTCGCGGATATGGATCACGCGGTCGGCGATATCGGTGAACGCAGAATTGTGCGTGATAAGCACGACAGTCTTGCCCGTGTTCGCGCACGTATCCTGCAAAAGCTTCAAGATAGCCTTGCCCGTCTTGTAATCGAGGGCACCCGTGGGCTCGTCGGCCAGAAGCACCTTCGGGTTCTTTGCGAGCGCACGGGCAATAGCGACGCGCTGCTGTTCGCCGCCCGAGAGCTGCGAGGGGAAGTTGTCGATGCGATGAGAGAGGCCAACTTCGGCAAGGACTTCAGCGGCATCGAGAGGGTCGGTGCAAATCTGGCTTGCGAGCTCAACGTTCTCGAGCGCCGTCAGGTTCTGCACAAGGTTGTAGAATTGGAACACGAAGCCGATGTCGTAACGGCGGTAATACGTGAGCTCCTTCTCGTTAAACGAGCTCACCTCGCGACCGTCGAGCATAATCGTGCCCGACGTGCAGGAATCCATGCCGCCGAGCATGTTCAAAAGCGTGGTCTTACCCGAGCCCGAAGGCCCGACCACGACGACGAACTCGCCTTTTTCGACGGTAAACGACATACCGTCGACAGCGGCGACCTCAACCTCGCCCATCTGATAGATTTTGCGAACCTCGCGGAACTCGATAAACGCCATGCGGACTCCTCGAAATATCGTCGTTTGTCCCATTATAGCGAAACCTCACCGTTAAACGCGCTCGAGGTTGACCAAGAGCAAAGGATAGCGGGCGTCAAGAAAGAAAAAGCCCCAGGTCAAATAACCTGGGGCTTACTAGCAGGCGTCAAACGCTCAGAGATAGGACTCTAGGCGTTGAACAGCTCGATGGAATCGCCTTCCTTGAGCGTGACCATGGCCTTCTTCCACGTACGGGTACGGCCAGCCGCACCGCGCATGCGCTTCGGCTTGGACTTCACGTTCAGGGTGTTCACCTTGGTCACCGTCACGTTGAAGATGGCCTCAACTGCCTGACGGATCTCAACCTTGTTGGAGGTCTTGGCGACCTCGAAGGTGTAGGTGTTCTTCTCCATCATGTCGTAGCTGTGCTCCGTGATGACGGGGCGGATGATAACCTCGCGAGGATCCTTCATTTATGCAAGCACCTCCTCGATGCGGGCCAGGGTGGACTCAGTCAGCACGAGCGTCTTGTTATCCAAGAAGTCGTAGGTGTTGATCATGCACACCGGGACGATGGTGACGGTCGGGATGTTGCGGAAGGACTTGTAGGTGTTGATGTCCTCGTTGCCGATCACGAGCGTCGCGCGTCCCTCGATGCCGAGCGCCTTCAGGGCAGCAACGGCGTCCTTGGTGCAGGGCTTCTCGAAGTTCCAATCAGCGACGACCATGAGCTGGTTGTCGGCGAGCTTCGCGGAAAGCGCAGAACGCATCGCGAGCTTGATTTCCTTCTTGTTCACCTTCATCTCGTAGGAGCGAGGATGCGGACCGAACACGGTACCGCCACCAGCCCATTGAGGTGCGCGGATGGTGCCCTGACGAGCACGGCCGGTGCCCTTCTGGCGCCACGGCTTCTTGCCGCCGCCGCGAACCTCGCCGCGAGTCTTGGTGTCATGCGTGCCCTGGCGCCACGAAGCGCGCTGCGCGCGGACCGCAAGGTGCATGACCGGGACGTTCGGCTCGATGCCGAACACGGAAGGATTGAGCTCGGCAGTGCCGGTCTTCTCACCCTTCGCGTCCTTGATATCAATCGTTGCCATATGTAATGCAGCTCCTAATCTTCGTTACTAACTACGCCATGCGCACGCGCACGATGCCGTTCTTGCCGCCCGGGATACCACCCTTGACGAGGATGAGGTTCTGCTCCTCATCGATGCGAACGACCTCGAGGTTGCGGACGGTCACCGTGTCACAGCCCATGTGACCCGGCATGCGAACGCCCTTGAAGACGCGGGACGGGGTTGCGCACTGGCCAACCGAACCGGGAGCGCGATGGAAGTGCGCACCGTGTCCGCCAGGGCCGCCGGCAAAGCCGTAGCGCTTGATGACGCCAGCGAAGCCCTTGCCCTTGGAAGTACCGGTGACGTCGACCTTCTTCACGTCGGCAAATGCCGCGACGGTCTGCAGGTCGCCCGTCTTGTACTCGCTCGCGTCCTCGACGCGAACCTCGCGCAGGTAACGAACAGGCTCGGTGCCGAGCTTCTCGAAATGGCCCGCCATCGGCTTGTTGACCTTCTTCGGCTTGATTGCGCCGAAGCCCAACTGAACAGCTTCGTAACCGTCCGTAGCCTTCGTCTTCACCTGGCAGACCTTGTTCGGCTCAGCCTGGATAACGGTAACGGGAACGACGGTTTCGTTCTCAGCGAAGATCTGCGTCATGCCGATCTTCTTGCCAAAGATTGCATTAATCATTTAAAAGAGCCCCCTTACAGCTTGATCTCGATGTCGACGCCGGCCGGGAGATCGAGACGCATCAGGGAATCGACCGTGTTCGGGGTCGGCTCCAGGATGTCGATGAGGCGCTTGTGGGTGCGCATCTCGAACTGCTCGCGGGAATCCTTGTCGACGTGCGGGCCCTTGACGACGCAATACATGTTGCGCTCCGTCGGCAGCGGAATAGGACCGGACACCTTGGCACCCGTCTTCTGAGCGGTATCGACGATGAGCTTGGTGGACTGATCCACGATCTCATGATCGTACCCCTTCAAGCGGATGCGAATCTTCTGATTAGCCACTTATCTTACCTCCATTAAGCTTGTCGCAGCCGCGCCTTACGCGTTGCCGCCAGCCTTGCTGATAATCTCTTCGGACACGCTCTTCGGAACCGGCTCGTAGGACGCGAACTGCATCGTGTACGTCGCACGGCCCTGAGTGCCGGAGCGCAGGTCGGTTGCATAGCCGAACATCTCGCCCAGCGGAACTTTCGCGGAGATGACGACGGCGTTGCCGCGCGATTCCTGGCCGCAGATCATGCCACGGCGGCTCGGGATGTCGCCCATGACGAAGCCCATGTACTCCTCGGGGGTTTCAACCTCGACGGACATGACGGGCTCGAGGATGACCGGGTCGGACTTGCGCAGCGCGTCCTTGATCGCCATGGAGCCTGCGACCTTAAATGCAGCTTCGGAAGAGTCGACGTCGTGGTAAGAACCGTCGATGAGCTCGACGCGAACGTCCTCGACGGGATAACCAGCCAGAACGCCCGTGTTGAGAGCTTCCTGGATGCCCTTGTCGATGGAAGGAATGTATTCCTTCGGCACGACGCCGCCGACAATCTTGTTCTCGAACTCGTAGCCCTTGCCAGCTTCCTGCGGGTACATGTTGATGACCGCATGGCCGTACTGGCCGCGACCACCGGACTGGCGGACGAACTTGCCCTCGGCGTTGAGCACTTCGTGGCCCGGACGCTCGCGGTAGGCAACCTGCGGCTTACCAACGTTCGCCTCGACCTTGAACTCGCGCAGCAGACGGTCGACGATGATCTCGAGGTGAAGCTCGCCCATGCCGGCGATGATGGTCTGGCCGGTCTCATGGTTGGTGGACACGCGGAACGTCGGGTCCTCCTCGGCCAGCTTCTGCAGGGCGATCTCCATCTTGGTCTGGTCGGCCTTGGTCTTCGGCTCGACAGCAACGTCGATGACGGGGTCGGCGAATTCCATGGACTCGAGGATGATCGGCGCGTCTTCCTCGCACAGCGTGTCGCCCGTGGTCGTGTTCTTCAGGCCAACGACGGCGACGATATCGCCAGCGGAGCAGGCGTCGATGTCGACGCGCTGGTTGGAGTGCATCTGAAGCAGGCGGCCGATGCGCTCTTTCTTATCCTTGGTGGCGTTGGACACGTAGGAACCAGCGTCCAGATGGCCGGAGTACACGCGCAGGTAGGTCAGCTTGCCGACGAACGGGTCGGTCATGATCTTGAACGCGAGGGCCGCGAACGGGGCCTTCGGATCGCTCGGGCGCTCGTCTTCCTCGCCGGTCTCGGGGTTGGTGCCCTTGATGGCGGGAACGTCGATCGGAGCCGGGAGATAGTCGACAACGGCGTCGAGGAGTTCCTGCACGCCCTTGTTCTTGTAGGCAGAGCCCACGAACACGGGGTTGATCTGGCAGGCGATGACGCCCTTGCGCAGGGCAGCCTTCAGCTCTTCGACAGAGACTTCCTCTTCCATGAGGACCTTCTCCATGAGGTCATCGTCGCAGTCGGCGGCAGCCTCGAGGAGCTCCTGATGGTACAGCTCGGCGTCGTCCTTGAACTCAGCGGGGATCTCGTCCATCGGCTCAGGGTAGGTCATGCCCTTGTCGTCGGCCTTGAAGTCCCATGCGGTCATGGTGACGAGGTCGATGACGCCCCAGAAGTTGTCCTCGGCGCCCATCGGGAGCTGAGCAGCGACAGCCTTCGCACCCAGGCGATCTTTCATGGTCTGAATCGCATGGAGGAAGTCGGCGCCGACGCGGTCGTACTTGTTGATGAAGGCGATGCGGGGAACGCCGTAGCGCTCGGCCTGACGCCAAACGGTCTCGGACTGGGGCTGAACGCCGGCAACGGCGTCGAACACGGCGACGGTACCGTCGAGAACGCGCAGGGAGCGCTCAACCTCGGCGGTGAAGTCCACGTGGCCCGGGGTGTCGATGATCTGGAAGCGATAGGTTTCGCCATCCTTCTTCCAGAAGCAGGTGGTAGCAGCAGCGGTGATGGTCACGCCGCGCTCCTGCTCCTGCACCATCCAGTCCATCGTCGCGGCGCCATCATGCACCTCGCCGATCTTGTGGGTCTTGCCAGTGTAGTAAAGGATTCGCTCAGTGGTGGTGGTCTTGCCGGCATCGATGTGAGCCATGATGCCGAAGTTACGGGTGAGCTTCAGGTCGTTAGTCTTAGCCATGTTCCCTCACGACCTAGAAGCGGTAGTGCGAGAACGCACGGTTGGACTCGGCCATCTTGTAGAGGTCCTCACGCTTCTTGACGGAAGCGCCGGTGTTCTCGGCTGCGTCCATGATCTCAGCGGCGAGACGCTGCTTCATGGTGTGCTCCTTGCGCTTGCGCGAGAAGTCGACGATCCAGCGGATGGCGAGCGTGGTGGCGCGACGGGAGTTGACCTCCATCGGCACCTGGTAGGTTGCGCCGCCGACACGCTTCGGCTTGACCTCGAGCGTGGGGCGAACGTTGTCCATAGCCTTCTTGAAGACGGACAGGGGATCCTGGCCGGACTTCTCCTCGACGATGTCGAACGCACCGTAGACGATGCCCTCGGCGATGGACTTCTTGCCATCGAGCATGATCTTGTTGATCAGCTGGGTGACGAGACGATTGTTGAACTTTGCGTCCGGCTGAGTTTCACGACGGACTGCTGCTGCACGACGCGGCATTGGGTAACTCCTTCTTTCCTGCGCGCTTCGAGGGGGCTTTCCTTACCTCCCATTAGGCCTTTCTCTTCTGGCCCGCGCGACTTAGCGGTTTACTTATTTCGGGCGCTTAGCACCGTAGCGGCTGCGAGCCTGCTTGCGCTTGTCAACTGCAGCGCAGTCGAGAGCAGCGCGGATGACCTTGTAACGGACACCAGGGAGGTCCTTAACACGACCGCCGCGGATGAGCACCATGGAGTGCTCCTGGAGGTTGTGACCTTCGCCGGGGATGTAAGCCGTTACTTCCATGCCATTGACGAGGCGGACACGGCAAACCTTACGAAGAGCCGAGTTCGGCTTCTTCGGGGTGGTGGTGTACACACGGGTGCACACGCCACGCTTCTGCGGGTTGCCCTTGAGCGCCGGCGTCTTGGACTTGGCGACAGCCGTCTTGCGGCCCTTGCGGACCAACTGATTAATAGTAGGCAAGTTCCTTCTCCTTCTTTACTACCTGGCCTCGCGCAACCTGACCATGCGGTTGCGAAAAACCATATGCCTGCTGGGATTGCCCCGCGAGCGAGGCGCTCCCCCATTTTCATGTACGCTCAGCTGGTGCGCACACGAAAATACACGCCGCAATGCGGCGCGAGTTGGTACTATAGGGCTCAAATACCAGCTTGTCAAACGCCACGCACCCGGGTGTGTCTATCCCTTAGGGTAAGCGGAGCATATGGCGGGGCATCTTGCAAGCAGGTTGCTGTGAGCTGGTAAAACACAACTTGAAGAAGCTGTCTCGCGAGCGCTTTCGGGGCAATTGCCGCGTCGGTGCCTCCTCGCTTGGGTGCCGTCTCCTTTTCTTCTCCATAATTCTGCAGCGCAACTTCCGACGAGGCGACACCTTCCTTGCTTTTCTCGAGCAGCCCGGCATAACTCGGACCCTTATGCGGAAAAGGGCGCCTGAGGGAAGGCGCCCCGTGAAGCCGCGAGCCGTGATAGGGATGGAAGCAACGGCTCGCTGGAAGTATGCAGTTGGTTTGGGCGCGTGCGCTCGCTCCGAATAGGGCCTCGGCACCTCGTTATTGGCGGCCTGCTGCACGAACCCCTTCGATGTAGCCGTTTTCCGCAGCCGCCACCGCGCGATCGCGGCTTGCGCGACGCTCCTTAAGCGATTCGGCAGCATCGATGATGCCGCGCTCCGCGTCGAGCTTGCAATTGCGGAAGTACACCGCCCAATTCACCGCGATGCACACCACGTTGATGAAGTACACGGCAAGCACCCAGTTGATCGTGCCGGACACGAACTTCGCGGCGATGCCGGCAACATAGCCGAGCGTGATGAGCAGGATGAACTGCCAGCTCGTTCCCGCCGCCGTACGCGCCTTGTAGTTCTTGTACGCATTCATCGGCCACGACAGGCCAAAACAGATGAGCATGAAAGCTTCAAGCACTTCCGCCAAGGAAAATCATCTCCCGAATTGAGCATCGTTATATCTTTGCTTATAGTAGGCGTCTTCTTGATAATGTCTAATATATCTTTAAGATGAAACTGATAATCAATCCGTTATCGAATTGGAGCATCCATGGAATTGCTTCAGCTGAAATACTTCCTCGCCGTAGCCGAAAGCGAGCACATGACCAACACGGCCAAGCAGCTCCACATCGCACAGCCTGCGCTCTCTCAGTCGATCCACCGGCTCGAGCAGGAGCTCGGCGTGAGCCTGTTCGAGCGTGCGGGACGCGGCATCCGTCTCTCCCCCGCCGGCGCCTACGTTCGCGACCGCGTGGAGCCCGCGATGGAAACCCTCGAGAACGTGACGCGCGACGTGCAGCTTTTCCAACAGGGCGAGCAGGGCGTGGTCCGCGTCGGCGTCCATGCGGCATCCGGGGTAGCCATTGACGGCATCGCCGCCTACAGCGAGCTCAACCCGCACGTCTCGTTCGAGATCACGCAGGACGAGCGCGAGCGGCATCGCGATGTCATCGTGACGACCATCACGCCGCGCGGCTCGAGCACCGTGGAGAACGCCACCGAGAAGACGCCTTTCTCCGAGCGCATCGGCATCGCCGTTCCCGCAGGCAGCACGCTTGGGGAAACCGCCTCGCTTTCCGACTTCGCAAGCGAGCGGTTCATCGCGCTCGCCGGCTCGCGCCGCTTTCGCGAGGTGTGCGACACCTTCTGCACGCGGCGCGCCTTCACGCCGCATATCGCGTTTGAAAGCGACAATCCCCTCGTCGTGAAAAAGATGATCGGCCTCGAGCTCGGCGTGGGATTTTGGCCCGACCACAGCTGGGGCGACCTCGATCCCGCATCGTGTCGCCTCGTCCATCTGCGGGAAACCGAGTTCACGCGCGACGTCATCGTTGCGAAGACGAGCCGCTGCACCCCGGATTCCGAAGCACAGCGATTCTACGAGTTCCTGCTCGACTACGTGGCGAAACGCTGGGAGGAATAGCACCCGAACGTGTGGCGGGGACTTGACGCGACCGCCCCGCAGGTTTGCGCTAAGATGCCTGTGCAATATCGCCCCTGCAACGACCGCCCCGCGGGGGCAGCCCCGACGTCGCCATAGTCGCCCTCGCACGCAAAAGGCCCCGACGCCTGCGCGGACTTGCGCGAAACATCGGGGCCTTGTCACTTAAAGAACAAGCATCCGCCTCAGCAGGTGCACCTGTCTTCTTATGCGGCGAGGATGGGAGCCGCAACCTGCTTCTTGCGGGAGAGCACGCCGGGCATCCATGCGCTTTCGCCGTCGTTCAAGTTCACGCCGAACACGTCGGAGACGAACTGCGTATCGCCCTCGCAGATGAACTGCGAACCCTCGGCGAGGATGTCGGTCGCGAAGAACAACACGAACTGGTAACCCTTTTCGGCAACGAGCGCTTTGATGGCCTCGCGAATCTCGGCTTCGCGGCCGAGTACCGCCTTCAGATCGACGGTCTCGAACTGGCCGATGTAGACCTTGTTGCCATTCTTGAGTTCGAATTCCTTCGCGTCGGCGTTCACCAGCTTGTCGATAGGAAGCTCAGCGGGGTTCGAACGGCACTTGAAGATGCCCATTCCGTATTCGACCGGATCGACGCCCAGGGTCTTGGCCGTACGCGCAATCATGTCGCGGTCGAAATCAGTCGTGGTGGGCGACTTCATGATGACGGTATCGGTGAGCATCGCACCGAGCAGCAGTGCGGCGATGGACTCGGGAAGTTCCACACCCTCGATCTCGAATTCGCGCGCGACGATGGCGGCGGTGGAGCCGACGGGCTTCACGTTCACGCGAATCGGCTGCGCGGTGGTAAGGCCGCCCAGGCGGTGATGGTCGACAACTTCGACAAGGTCGTCGGTGTTCAAGCCGTCCACGGACTGGAGCATCTCGTTATGATCGACAAGGATGACCTTAGCGCCTTCGGGAACCGACTCGATAAGGCGGGGCTGCTCGATGCCGCGCTCGCCCATGATCCACTCGGTCTCGGGAGGAAGCGGCCCCAGGCGCACCGGCTCGAAGACAGCCTCCTCGCCCGCGCGGCGCGCGAGCTCGTTTTTCAGGTATGCATACCCGACAGCCGCGCTGATGGCGTCGTTATCAGGGTTTTTGTGACCGACGACGATGATCGATGACATGTTCTCTCTCCTTGTTTCTCCGCCGTGCAGCTCAAAGCGGCAGCGTACATTGTGATGCGCAGCTAACCTGAGCGATCTCGGCGGGATGTTGAAAATGCCCGAACAGTATAACGCACGCCCCGCATCGCGCGAGCTCGGAAACGCAATCGCGCTAGGCATCGGCGTGAAAGGGATTGCAGGTCGCGAAGCCTCTGCGCTTGCGAGCTCGCGCCTTCCACCCCCTTTGCCCCAACGCAACTGATATATAGTGTTGATGGAATCGACACGGCGATGCGCGTCTCGAAACGGAAGTTGAGGATGCTTGTCGTACACGTTATCTACGCAGCGTGCGCCATTGCGCATATCGCGTATGCCACGGGCGGCTTCGCACACGCTGCATGCAATGTGAGCGCATTCCGCGAAACGTGCGCGACAGCATCAAACTGAGAAGAAACAGGAGCGCATTCCTATGAAAACGCTTGG
The DNA here is from genome assembly GCF_934617235.1 of uncultured Ellagibacter sp. Classification (GTDB taxonomy): domain Bacteria; phylum Actinomycetota; class Coriobacteriia; order Coriobacteriales; family Eggerthellaceae; genus Ellagibacter. The sequence goes on from NZ_CAKTTZ010000004.1 coordinate 72,420, forward strand.
ACTTCGCGATATCATCGGCCCGATCATGGTCGGACCCTCCTCCTCGCATACCGCAGGCGCGCTGCGCATCGCGCTCATGGCGAGAAACCTGTGCGGCTCGGCACCCCAAAAAGCAGTGTTTCGTCTTCTCGGATCGTTCGCGCACACCTACCAGGGGCACGGCACCGACAAGGCGCTCGTTGCTGGCATGCTTGGGTTTGCCGCTGACGACCTGCGCGTTCGCGACTCCTTCCGCTGGGCCTCCGCAAAGGGGCTCGCATTCTCCTTCACCCCCGACCCCCAGGCCGACGATTTCGCGCACCCCAACACGATCGACGTCACCGTGACCGACGAGGCGGGTTGCACGGTTTGCGTGCGCGGCGAGAGCATCGGCGGCGGCGCAGCCGTGATCACGCGCCTCGACGGCATCGACGTGCACATCACCGGCGAGCACACGAGCGTCGTCGTGCGACAGCGAGACGAGGCGGGCGTGCTCGCCCATATTGCAAGGTGCCTGTCGGACGAGGGCGTGAACATCGCGACGACGCGCATGTTCCGCGAAAGGCGCGGCCAGGTGGCCTACACCGTGCTCGAGTGCGACCAGCGGGTGAGCGACAAGGTGCGCCGCGCGATCGCCGAACACCCCGGCATCTTCGACGTGCGCGTGATTCCCGCCGACAGCACAGCTTCCGAGGGCGAAGGCGCGAAAGGCTGCCCCATCGACGAGGGGCAGGCGCTTATAAGCTTCGAAGCGCTCGATTTCACAAGTGGAAAAGAGCTCTTGAACTGGTGCGACGCCCATGATTCAGCCATCTCGCAAGCTTTCTGCGCGCGAGAAGAAGCCCTGTGCGCGTCGCAGGGGTGCACCGCCGGAACGCAGGAGTACCTCAAGCGCGCGCTTGGCGTGATGCGCGCCTCAACGCTGCGCCCGATCGAGGAGCCTGCCGAGTCGATGGGCGGCCTTTTGGGCAGCGAGGCGCAGCGGATGCGCACGTTCCATGCGTCGGGGAGAAGCGTCTGTGGCGATTTGACGGCGAAGGCGGCGACCTACGCGATGGCCGTGCTCGAAACGAACGCTTCGATGGGCCGCATCGTCGCCGCGCCCACCGCGGGCAGCGCAGGCGTCGTCCCCGGCGTGCTCATGGCGCTCGGAGAAGAGCGCGGGTTCACCGATGAAGACCTGGCTCGCGGGCTTTCCTGCGCGGCCGCCGTGGGATACCTCATTACGAGAAACGCCACCGTGTCGGGCGCCGAGGGCGGCTGCCAGGCGGAGGTGGGCGCCGCATGCGCCATGGCCGCTGCAGCAACCTGCGAGCTTGCCGGGGGCACGCCCGCGCAGTGCCTGAACGCTGCCGCGAACGCACTCACCAGCCTGATGGGGCTCGTCTGCGACCCCGTGGCGGGACTGGTGGAAGTGCCCTGCCAGAAACGAAACGCGGCAGGTGCCGCCATTGCGCTCGTAAGCGCGGAGATCGCCCTTGCGGGTATCGGGAACCTCGTCGACTTCGACCAGACGGTCGATGCGATGTTCGCTGTGGGCAAGAGCCTCCCCTTTGAGCTGCGCGAAAGCGCCCTCGGGGGCCTCGCCGCCACCCCCGCCGCCTGCGCCTACTGCGAAAGCTGCCTGAACAGGAGCTAGAGGGCATCCCACCGAATGCCAGATTCGGGATAGCGCCTTCAGATTCGCTTTCCCAAATCTGAAGGCGCACAGGCAAAATGCGAAGTTGGCCGCGGACAAGAGCGCCGTCGAAAGCAAGACGCCAGAAAGCTAAGCCTATTTGTCCGAATAATGGCTTCTTGCCGAGTAGATGCGGATTGTATTTCCTTGCACGTCGTAGATAAGTCGATCTTTCTCATTAATCCTTCTAGACCACAAGCCAGACAAGCTGCCCTTGAGTTTTTCAGGCTTCCCCAGCCCCTCATAAGGGTTTCGCAGCGCATCTTCTATCAACTTGTTAATGCGTTTGAGCGTTCGCTTATCCTCGGCTTGCCACCAAAGATAATCTTCCCAGGCATCGTCGGACCACAGTTTAGGCATCCTCTACCTCGATGAGCTCGTGGTTTGCGCCTCGTTCTTCGGCAAACTGCTTCATCCCTCGCTCAATCTTGCTCATCAGCCGCGCATTTGATTGAACTTCCAGGTTTTCAATGAGATTATCGTAGTCCATCGCATTCATGACGACCACGTTCGCGCTTGGATCTTTGCTCGTGACCAGCAGCGGAGTCGCGTCATCGCGCGTCTTATCCAAGTATGCCCGTAAATCCTTGCGAAACGTCGAGTACGCAACCGCTTCCATGGCGAGACCTCCATACTTGTACAGATTCTTGTACGATAATGTATTGTACGAAAGCGCACAAGCGATTGCAAGCACAGAGCCTCCATCTGGCGTTTTCCCAGAATACGAAGCACGGCATACCAAAAAATGAATACTGCCAAGGAAGTCAACAATCGGTAGGTGCGGGCGAAAAGCTGAATCTTGGAGGGTCCGGCTTGGAGTTCGCATGTACAGCAAGGAGTCCTTCGAGCTGCTCCTGCTCGCCATCGACGAGGGGGATGCGGGTGCCGGACGCCGCCGACTTCGCGGGCGCGAAGAGGAGGGCGGCGAAGAACTGGGCCGCGGGCAACCTCCCGCACAGCTACACCGGGAAACCGCGTAGAATGTTGGGGCGGGAAAGTCGAGAAGGGAGGGCGGTCCCATGCCAACGAAGGGGATCTACGACCCGCCGGATAGCGGCCCACTCGCTGGCCTGTATGTATACGTTAGCTTAGTAACGGCCCGCTCTTTGGCTTAAAAAAGGGGCCACTCCCTCTCCGAAGATATACTTACCGCCGGAGGTGATTCAGGGAGATGATTACATTGGCTGACAAGATGAAGGTCATTCAGATGCACCTGACTGGGTATTCGAACCGCAAGACCATCGGCAAGTACGTCGCAGAGTACGAGGCGGCGCAGGCGGTGATAACGAGCCCGGGCGCCCCACCCGACGCGGTTCGGGAGGTGGCCGAGTCGATATCGGCAGCGCCGTCATGCAAGGAGAGGAAATCGCCGCCCCGTAAATGAAATGCCGAGATGGAGCTCCATGAGTACCAGCGCGCCGGGTTCTCCCGCCGCGAGGACCGCGATGCGAACATAAGGCAGCCGGTCATTGTGGGGGCTGTTCGCACCCGAGCGCGGCGCCCACAGCTACCGTGCCCTCCACACCCGGATGCGGAGGGCCGGCGTCGTGGCGAGCGAGAAGCGCGTCCGCCGCGTGATGCTCGAGGAGGGAGTTCAGCTCGTACGCCGGCAAGGTGTCGAAGGCGCCGGAGAACCTGGTCGGGCGCGATTTGCATGCCCCCGAGCCGGACATGCTACGGCTGACCAACATCACTCGCATAAAGCGGCTTCGCCTGCTAAAACTTCGAGCCTGCTGGGAGATTCCAGCAGGTTGACCCTGGGGCGTCCAGGGTCAACCTTAAGCAAACATATTGCAAGCCGTCGCGCAAAGCGTCAGTGTTTTTCACGCGCGGACGCCTTCCCCCACAGCGCAGCTGGTAGAATGTCCCCCATGAAAAGCAACCATCCCAGAATCAAATTCTTCCCGTCCGCCGCGGTAGTCGGGCTCCTGTTCGCTTTTTCTCTGGTGACCGGGCAGAGCCTCGCCGAGACGGGCGATTTCTCCCAGATGCTCGGCGGCGCGTCGCGGGTCGCAGTTTCGCTCGCGAAGCTCCTGCTATACGCCGTCGCGACCTCCTTTCTGCTTAGCGTCCTGTTCTCATGGCTCGATGGCCTGGACGCGCCCAAGCCCAGGCCGCAGACGCACCGTGCAGGGCGGACCCGCGCGGCCCGCCTGCGGGTTTTCGCGGACCGGCACGTGTTCGGTCTCGCCCTCGCGCTACTGGCTGCGTGTTGGGGCGTCTACATCTCCGTGTTCGCGCCCGGCACGCTCACCTACGACGGCGCGCGCAGCCTGAACCAGTTCTGCGCCAGCGCGCCGCTCGAGAACCACCACCCCGTGCTCATGAACCTGCTCTACGGGCTGCTCATGCACGCGGGGCGCGCCATAGGGTCGGACGACTGGGGCGTATTCCTCATCGTGGCCCTCCAGGCGGCAGCGCTCGTCTGCGCCCTTTCGGCCGTTCTTTCCGAGTCGCGCCGCCGAGGGCTGCCGCTGGCGGCGACCGCCCTCGCCGCGCTCTACTTCGCCCTGTTCCCTGCGTGGGGAGTCCTCGCGCAGGATGCCCTCAAGGACACGCTCTTCTGCGCCGTGCTCGCCTGGTTCATGCTGCGGCTAGCTCGGGTGACTGCACCGCCCGAGGGCTCGGCACCCATCAGGGCGAGGGACTGGGCCCTGCTTGCGGCGTCGGGCTCGCTCGTCGCGCTCACGCGCAACAACGGGATCTACCTCACAGCGCCAGCGCTCCTCGCCCTCGCGATCGCGCCCTGCGCTCCCTTCGGGGGGGGGAGGAGGAGACGCAACCCCGTGGAAGCCGGCAGCTCCCTCGCCGCAGTCGTCGCGATCTACGTCGCGCTCACGGGCTTCATGTACCCCGCCTGCGGGGTGGACATGAGTGAGGAGAAGGAAATGCTCTCCGTGCCCTTCCAGCAGACGGCGCGCATCGTGAGCGAACACGGTAACGACGTGTCCGAAGCGGAGCGCGCCGCGATTGACGCGGTGCTACCCTATGGCCGGCTCGCCGAGCTCTACGACCCCGATTTGGCGGACCCAGTCAAGGAGTCCTACAAGCTGCACAACTCGAAGGTCGAGGGCAGCTTCGAGTACGCCGACGAGCACCCCGAGGCGCTCGGGGGCTATCTCCGCGTATGGCTCGGCCTTGCCCTGCGCCACCCGGCGTGCGCCCTGACAGCCACCGCCACCAATACCTACGCCTACTTCTACCCAGGCGAGGTCGTCGACGTCGACGGCACGCGCCCAGTGCTCCTGGTAGGCTGGCAGACCGTCGGCGACATCGCCGCAGCCTACGACGTGTCCTACCTCATGCCCGCCGACGTCGTCGCACGCGCCTCGGCCGCCGCGCAGGCCACGCTCGAGGCGCCAGGGATGAGGTACCTCTACTCGCCAGGTGTCTACGTCTGGCTGCTCATCGCCACCGTGGCGTATTTGTTCCACGCAAGGCGATGGGAGGCGCTCGTCGTATGCATCCCGCCCGTCATGCTCATGCTCACGATTCTCGCGGGCCCTCTGAACGGACATCTGCGCTACGTGATGCCGATGATCGCCGTCCTGCCGCTTCTATGGTCGTTCGCTTTCCGTGGCAGAACGCCCGCGAGCCTCGCTGCCAACGCGCGAGCGGGCGGCAAGGCCGTTTAGCTTGCAATTCGGAGATACTTATTAAGGATGAGACATACGACGTCACGCTTTGGGACTTCGACTGGGATTCCGCCGAGCGGGGCAAGCATTTTTTTCAAGGAGTCGCCACGTCGAACGCTTGCAATCTTAATCCCGACATCCCGCCCGGAACGTGTTCGACCGAAAAGGAAGTCGCTCGGCACCCACGAAGCATGCGTGCTCGATATCTAATGACTTCCAATTATCCTTCAACCCCGCAAGAAGAATAGTTGAGCCTTATTGCTCCTTCTCGCATCCTAATCAATGGGCTGACAGTTAATTGTCGAAGCTCTACCCTTTGTCGCCCGATAAGAAGTTTGCGATTTCTATTAAAGAGAGGCCGTCCGATTCAAGGACGCTGTCCCAGGATGACTGGGGGATGCATCACTCTTGTGTACTGTGCGGATAAATGCTCGTTCACTTCGATGAGCTTTGGCGTCAAGGCCGAGTGCCGCATCGCTATCGCGTTCAAAGAGCCCATCAACCTCGATATAGCTGTTCGCGACTATTTCGCGCCGTTCAACCCGTTTCTTTCGTTTTGTATGAAAGCTCGATAGGGTCCCTCTCCTTTGTTCCGAACGGCCCGGCGGAGAATTTGCATGTCATTTCCTGGTTTCCTGCCGCATCGATGGCGAAATTATTCAAACCCGAGATACCTGTTGCACTCAATACTCTTTCCGAAGTCTCTTCGCCGCTAATCGATAATTGACTTAGGGCAGATGATGAGCATGAAGCCGCCTGCAACCTTGCAGCGCCAATTCTTGCGCGTGACGACGATATCGGAGCCGAGTCTTTTCTCCTCAAATCGACTCAGCTTCTCAAGATGATGGCAAAGTATAATCACGAGAAGAAACGCTTCTCCGAAGACGAGCTCGTGAGGAGAACCTATCTCGTCCATCTCCGGGCTTAATCCCGAGGTGCCGAGCGGATATGCAACAGGCTCGACGGCGCCAACGGGTTTAGCCAGCATCGACTGCTTCACGGCCTGCTCAGATTATTGGGTCGTTCGCAAAGAGGCTTGCTCCGACGAGAATCGGTCCTTTCCATGCACGTTGAAATAAGGATTACGCTTTCCGCTCGCAATGCCACCAGGGCAGCTAAATTCGACGCACGAGCGATGGATGTCCATGCGCACGGCGTGCTTCTCCTATCTTACGGAGCGATCCCGGTTGTTCTCGGGCTAAGCGATACTGAGGGTATTTCGGCTATCGAACGCTCTCGACTCTCAAGATGAATGCGGCCGTTTCAAGAATTTCACTCGAAAGGTTAAGGCTTCGTGAAAGATACTCTTCATATCGCGTTATGGCTCGGAACAAAACGACAGCCAATGGCAACGACCAAGCTTTCAGGCACAAGAATTTACACCAAATTTCAAGCTACACAACTTCATATTCAGAAGAAAGAGGAGGGATGCTTCTTAGTATCATGCGCCCTACTCTTCGGCCCACTCTTCCAGCTTCAGCCCTGGCACGCGCTTGAACTCCCTTGTATTGCGCGTCACCAGCGTAGCGTTGCGCGAGCGCGCGGTAGCGGCGATAAGCATATCATTCGGGCCGATGAGCTGCCCTTTTGATTCCAGCTGCGCACGAATGGTCGCGTATTCCCGCGCAGCTCCGGAATCGAAGGAAACGATTTCGAAGGGAAGAAGAAACTGCTCGACGAGCAAGCGATTCTCTTCCACGCGAGCGCTTTTCTCTGCTCCGAGCAAAAGCTCCGCCTCCACAACAGAAGGCACTTTGAACAGGCGCGGATCGCTTCTTCGCAAAAGGTTGTACAGGTAAGGCATCCGTCCGCGCATGAATTCAATGCAAACGCAAGAATCAAGAAAGTACACAGCGCACCGCCTACTCAAACGGAGAATCGAACGAAATGGAATCGTCCAACGAAACATCCAGCTCAAGCGGCTCGACGAACGTCGGATCATCAAGTGCGCCGTATGTTTCCCAAAAGCCCGCAGGCCACGCCGATTCCGCCCGGTTTTGAATAAGACAGCGAGCGTATTGAGACAGCGAAACACGCTCGCGACCTGCACCATCACGCAAAGATTCCATTGTTTCGTCATCGAGATACAAGGACAGCTGGGGCATCGCACCCTCCTTACAACAACAAGTATAGAACCAAGTATACTTGTATCTATACTTGTTCGCAAGGAGAGACAGGGTCGAGTCTTCTTGGCAGCCATGCGATCAAGGAGCATCAAAGCTAAAGGAAAGCGGCAGTCGAACCGAAAGGAAAGCCCATGCTCGATGGCGCTCGCTAAATAGAGGGATTGCCAGGGAAATGGGCCTTCCCTTGCAGCCCCTCGCCTGAGCTACCCAATCTTCACAATGGGGGCGTAGTCCTTCAAAAGCTTCTTCGTCTGGCCGGTTTTCGCGAAGCGGATGTGGAGCGTGTCACCGTCGACTTTCACGACCTTGCCGCGGCCGAACGTCTTATGGTCGACTGCGTCGCCGACGGAGAAGGTGACGCCCGCCGCCTCCTTCTTGCCCGCCTTCGGGTTCACGTACCCGCCAGAGCCGTGAACACTCGAGCCCGTATGCCCGCTTCGGCCCGCGCGATCGCGGTCGCCGCGACCCGCGCTTCCCGATGCGCTCGAGCGCCCGAACACGCGACCACCGCCCGCTTCCGTACCGCTTCCCGCGATACCGCGACGGCTTCCGCGTTTCTCCCAGCCAGTGCCGGAAAAGCCCGCAGAGCCCAGCCCCGAGGTTTGGCGCAGCTCGGCAGGAATCTCGTGGATGAAGCGCGATACCGGGTTCGCCGACGTCTGGCCGAAAATCTGGCGCTGCTGCGCGCACGTGAGGTAGAGCACCTTTCGCGCACGGGTGATCGCAACGTAGGCAAGCCTGCGCTCCTCCTCGATTCCCGCAGCATCGTTCACGCTGTTCATATGCGGGAAAAGCGTTTCCTCCATGCCCGCCGTGAACACGCAGTCGAACTCGAGGCCCTTTGACGAGTGCACGGTCATGAGTGTGACAGCCTTTCCATCCTCCCCCATGGTATCCAAATCGGTACGCAGGCGCACCCATTCGATGAAATCGGCAAGAGAATCCCCGCGAAGCACGCGCGCAGGTTCCGCATCGCCGGCAACCGCGTCCCCTTCCGTCGGGGCCGCAAACTCAGCGTCGTCCTCCTCATGCGTCTGCGAGAACTCGTCGACGACGCTCATGAACTCCTGGATATTCTCGATGCGCCCGCGCGCCTCATCGGTGTTCTCGTTGGTGAGCGCCGAGATGAGCCCCGCGCGATCGACGATCATCTCCACCACGCGGCGCAGCTCGCCTGAGTACTCCTGAGCCTCCTTGATGAGCTCCACGAACTCGCCCACCGCGCGGCGGGTCGAGGCGCGCAGCTCGGGGTCAAGCACGACAAGCTCAGCCCCCTGCATGAACGTCATGCCCATCTCGCGGGCAAACTGCTCGATGCGCTCGATGGTGGTCTTGCCGATTCCGCGACGCGGCACGTTGATGACGCGCTTCGCAGCGATGTCGTCGGAGGGGTTCACGACCAGCGTGAGATACGCCATGACGTCGCGGATTTCCGCGCGATCGAAGAACTTTGTGCCGCCGACGATGCGGTAGGGCACGCCCGCGCGCAAAAGCATGTCTTCAAGCATGCGCGATTGGGCGTTCGTGCGGTAAAAAACGGCAATCTGGTTGTACGACATGCCTGCCGAGCGGCGCTTCTCGATCTCGCCCGCGATCCAACGGCCCTCGTCGCGCTCGTCAGTTGCCATATAGACGTGGATCTTCTCGCCGTCCTCGGCGGAGGTAAAGAGCTTCTTCGCCTTGCGGTGCTGGTTGTTCGCGATGACCGCGTTCGCGGCGGCGAGCACATTGCCCACGCTTCGGTAGTTCTGCTCGAGTTTCACCGTATGGCAGTTGGGATAGTCCTGCTCGAACTCGAGGATGTTGCGGATGTCAGCACCGCGCCACGAGTAAATGGACTGGTCGTCGTCGCCCACGACCATGATGTTTTTGTACTTCTGCGCCAAAAGCCCGGTGATAGCATACTGCGCATGGTTCGTGTCCTGATATTCATCCACCATGATGTAGCGGAAGCGCTCCTGGTATGCCTCGAGCACATCGGGGTGGTTCTTCAGCAGCAGATACGCGTACACGAGCAGGTCATCGAAGTCGAAAGCGTTCGCGGCACGCAGACGCTCCTGCAGTCGCGTGTAGATTCGGGCGGCCACCTTCCCCACCGGGTCGATCGCCTGCTTCTCGAAATCACCCGGCACAATGAGCTCGTTTTTCGCCTGGGAGATGCGTCCCATGAGGGCGTTTACGGGAAAGCGCTTCGGGTCGATGTCGAGCTCGGCCATGATTTCCTTGTACAGGCGCTTCTGATCGTCGGTGTCGTAGATGGTGAAGCTCTTCGAGAAGCCGAGGCGCTCGGCGTCGGCGCGCAGCATGCGCACACACATGCTGTGGAAGGTAGAGACCCACATGCCACGGCACCGCGGTCCGATGATGCCCTGAAGGCGCTCGCGCATCTCAGCGGCGGCCTTGTTGGTGAAGGTGATCGCAAGTATTTCCCACGGCGCCACGTCCAAGTCCTCCACGAGATGGGCGATGCGATAGGTGAGCACGCGCGTCTTGCCCGAACCTGCGCCCGCTAGTACCAAAAGCGGGCCTTCCGTGCACTGGACAGCTTCGGCCTGAGGGCCATTCAACGTGGCGATGTCTACGGGCATAGGTATCTTCTCCTGCGTACTGCGAACGGGAAATGCGCGGATGCGCAACGCGGCCGCGCAAGAAAAGCCTCGCGCGGCCGGCATCGATTCATGTGTCGTCTCCGCATTGTATCGCAGCGCGACAAGACCCGTCTCGCTTACCGCAGTCGCTGCGCGAAAGCCACAGCTTTTGTTCGATTGCACGCGGTTTCACATGGAGATGGCCACGCGCAAAGCACCTTTGGAGTAAAGTGGGCGGTAGCAAACAAAAGCAATCAAGCTAACTGCAAAGGAGCGTTTCGTGGAAGAAGAAAAGCCAATCAAAATTATCCTGCTCACCGGGTATCTCGGAGCAGGTAAGACGACGCTGTTGAACCACATCCTCGCAAACGAGGAGGGCATCCGTGCCGCGGTCATCGTGAACGACATCGGCGAGGTGAACGTCGATGCCGCGCTCATCGACGCAAACGGGTTCTCCGAAATGGACGGCGACCTTATCCCGCTCACGAACGGCTGTCTGTGCTGCACGCTTTCCGATGACCTGGCCAACCAGCTGACCGACATCGCGAACGCGGGCAAGTACGACTACATCATCATCGAGGCATCGGGCATCTGTGAGCCCATCCCCATCGCGTATATCATCTCCGACTTCTGCGACCAGACGAAAAACGAGGGCCACGCGCCGCTCGATTTGGACAACATCGTCGCCGTCGTGGACTGCGCGCGCATGTACGACGAGTTCAACGGCGGACGCGACCTGCTGGAGGAAGACATCGACGAGGACGACATCGAAAGCCTGCTCATCCAACAGATTGAGTTCTGCTCGACGCTCATCCTGAACAAGGCCGACAAGGTAACGCCCGAGCAGATGGACGAGTTGAAGGCAATCGTTCACAGTTTGCAGAAAGAAGCGGTCATCGTGGAGGCGACGCGCGGCGACGTTCCCATGAGCGAACTTTTGGACACGAACCGCTTCGACTTCGAGAAGGCGTACAACTCCGCCGCCTGGGTAGATGCGATGGAACATCCCGAGGAACATGACGACCCCGAGGTCCTCGAGTACGACATCGAGACCTTCATCTACAAGCGTCGCAAGCCCTTCGACCTCGACAAACTCAACGAATATGCGGAAGGATGGCCTACGAGCATCATCCGCGCGAAGGGAATCATGTGGGTGACCGAGCATCCCGACACCGCATACGTGTTCGAGCAGGCGGGCCGCCAGATGACGATGGATGAAAGCAGCATGTTCGTCGACGCCGCCACTGAAGAAGAGCGCAAGCAGGCTATCACCGAGTACCCCGAAATCATGGAGGACTGGGATCCGGAGGTAGGCGACCGCATGAACAAGATCTGCTTCATCGGACGACACATGGACAAGGAGGCCCTTATCGCCGGCCTCGATTCCTGCCTCGTCGATTGGCATAAGTAACCGAGCAAAAAGGCCGACCCCCTCATCGGGAGTCGGCCTTTTCTTTTCAAGTGATGGCTGCGATAAGCCTACTTCACAGCACCAACAGCCTTGAGCTGAAGATCGTACCACTCCAGCTTGGTGCGGTGCGTTTCCAGCAGAGCCGTCGATTGGTCATCGCCCTTGCCCTCGAGCTGAGCGATAGCCTCACGAAGCTTCGCCGCTTTAGCGGTGAGTTCCTCGACATCGATGCTGTCGACGTCCTTGCCCATACGGGCGAGAACCGACAGGTTGTTGTCGAGCACCTGGGCGAATCCGCCGTACGTCACAAAGTAGCGCTTATCCTTGCCGGCCTCATCGAGCGTCAGCGTCAACACGCCAGGGCGGTTGGTACACACGAACATCTCATGACCGGCCATAACGCCGAGGTCGCCCTCACTGCCCGGGATCTGAGCGTACTCGATCTCGCCGTGGAACAACTCGCGGGTCGGAATAGCCACCGTGCAACGGAATCTAGGCATCGGCTTTTTCCTTCGACTCGTTGTAAGCAGCGTACACCTCGTCGATGGAGCCCTTCAAGCGGAAGAACTGCTCAGGGATCTCGTCGCACTTGCCGTCGAGGATGTCGCCGAACGAACGGATGGTGTCCTCGAGCTTGACGTACTTGCCGTCGAGGCCGGTGAACTGCTTGGCCACGTGGAAGCACTGGCCGAAGAACTGCTGCGCCTTACGGGCACGGTTCACGACCAGTTTCTGCTCTTCGGAAAGCTCATCCATACCTAGGATGGCGATGATGTCCTGGAGGTCCTTATAGTTCTGCAGAAGCTCCTGGATGCCGACAGCCACGCGGTAGTGCTCCTCGCCGACGATCTGCGGGTCGAGCGCGCGGGAGGTGGACTCCAGCGGGTCGACAGCCGGGTAAATGCCGAGCTCAGCGATGGAACGGGAAAGAACCGTCTTCGCGTCGAGGTGCGTGAACGTGGTGGCCGGAGCCGGGTCAGTCAAGTCGTCAGCAGGAACGTAAACGGCCTGCACCGAAGTGATGGAACCAGTCGAGGTCGAGGTAATGCGCTCCTGGAGGTCGCCCATCTCGGTAGCCAGCGTCGGCTGATAGCCTACAGCAGAAGGCATACGGCCGAGAAGTGCGGACACCTCAGAACCGGCCTGGGTGAAGCGGAAGATGTTGTCCACGAACAGCAGAACGTCCTGGCCCTGATCGCGGAAGTACTCAGCTTCAGTCAGACCAGCGAGGCCGACGCGCAGACGCGCTCCCGGCGGTTCGTTCATCTGGCCGTAAACCAAGCAGGTCTTGTTGATAACGCCGGAGTCGCTCATCTCGAGGAACAGGTCGGTACCCTCGCGGGTACGCTCGCCTACGCCGGTGAACACGGACGTGCCGCCGTGCTCCTGGGCGAGGTTGTTGATGAGCTCCTGGATGATAACGGTCTTGCCGACGCCTGCACCGCCGAACAAGCCGGTCTTGCCGCCCTTGATGAACGGCTCGATGAGGTCGATAGCCTTGATGCCGGTCTCGAAGATCTCCGTCTTGGTGGACAGCTGATCATAATCGGGAGCCGGACGGTGAATCGGCATATAGCCAGTCACATCGGGCATCGGCTTCTCGTCAACAGGCTCGCCCATGACGTTCCAGATGCGGCCCAGGGTCTCGTTGCCAACGGGCATCATGATCGGATGACCGGTGTCGAGCACCTCGAGGCCACGAACCAGACCGTCAGTCGAGCTCATAGCGACGGAGCGGACGAGGTTACCAGGAAGATGCGTTTCAACTTCGAGAACGACATGCATGTCGCCCGCGAGCGTCTTCGCGTCAACCGTAAGAGCGTTGTAGATTCCCGGCATGGATTCCGCGGGGAATTCCACGTCGACAACAGGACCGACGATACGCACAATGCGGCCGGTAGCGCCCTTGCTGGCCTCGAGCTCCTCTCTTGTAAGCAAATGTTCACTCATATTTAATCCTCCAAAGCCGCTGCGCCACCGACGATTTCCGAAATCTCGGTCGTAATGGCGCCCTGACGGACGCGGTTGTACAGTCTGGTCAACGTTTCGGCCATCTCGGTAGCGTTGTCGGTCGCCGACTTCATAGCCGTACGACGAGCGCCCTGCTCTGCTGCGGCCGAATCAATCAGCGCGTAGTAGAACGTGTTGCGCAGGTACGCCACCATGAGCTGGTGCATAACGGTTGCAGCATCGGGCTCGAAGTCCACATCGCCGGGAATCTTCTTCTCCCCATCGCGATAAGGCTCGAGAACGTCCTCTTCCTTCGGCTCCAAACCGAGAACATCGGCAAAGCTCATCATGTTGATCGGCAGAACCTGCTGCACGATGAGCGTCTGCTCGGCACCGTTTTTGGCGTGATTGAACACGAGGGTAACCTCGTCAATCTGCCCGTTCTCGTAGCCGTGGTTGTAGCCTTCCCCGATGTAGGCGGAAATCTCTGCAGCCTCTTCGTAGGTAGGATCTGCAGACAAATCGCGGAACTCGAAGATCGGCTTGACGCCACGGTAGTTGAAGTAGCCGATGGCCTTCTTACCGCAAGCGATAACCTCAACCTCGATGCCCTGCTTTTCCTTCGCCTTGATAAGCTTCTCGGCTTCGCGGAGCACGTTGCTGTTGAAACCGCCTGCAAGCCCACGATCCGACGTGACCACAACGACGACGGCACGCTTCACCTCGTCATGCGTGATCAGCAGAGGCTCGGAATCGAGCGGGGCGTATTTCGCCGTGCTGATCAGCATGTCGGAGATGCAGTTAGCCCAAGGAAGCGCATTGAACACACGGTCGGTGGCGCGACGGATCTTCGCCGCCGCGACCATCTCCATCGTGCGCGTAATCTGCTTCGTCGAGGTGACGGAGTTGATTCGCCTTTCTATGTCGTGAAGGTTGGGCATATGATACCTACCTTACACCGAAGGCGAAAACTGGGTCTTGAACGCCTCGATAGCGGCATTCAGCTCGGTCTTGGTCTCGTCGGTGAACTTCTTCTCGGTCTTGACGCTCTCAACGATGGCAGGCTTAGACGCATGCAGGTACTCGATGAGCTCGCCACGGAAGCGAACAACATCGGCAACCGGGATATCGTCGAGGTAGCCGTTACCGCCAGCATAGATGGCGATAGCCTGATCGTAGAAGGGCATCGGGACGTAACGACCCTGCTTCAGAAGCTCGGTCATGTGAGCGCCGCGGTTCAGCTGATCCTGCGTCGCCTTGTCGAGGTCGCTGCCGAACTGCGTGAATGCCTGCAGCTCGCGGTAAGCGGCCAAGTCGAGGCGCAGGGTGCCTGCGACAGACTTCATAGCCTTGGTCTGAGCGGAGCCGCCAACGCGGGAAACCGAGATACCAACGTTAACTGCCGGTCGCTGGCCCTGGAAGAACAGGTCCGTGGACAGGAAGATCTGACCGTCGGTAATGGAAATCACGTTGGTCGGAATGTAAGCGGAGACGTCGCCAGCCTGGGTCTCGATGATCGGCAGAGCCGTCATGGAGCCGCAGCCGTACTCGTCGGACATCTTGACTGCACGCTCGAGCAGGCGAGAATGCAGGTAGAAGATGTCGCCAGGATATGCTTCGCGTCCCGGCGGGCGACGGAGGGTCAGCGACATCTGTCGGTAGGCCACCGCCTGCTTGGACAAGTCATCGTAGATGATGAGCACATGACGTCCCGGGTTCTCCGGGCCTGCAGGCTTGCCGTCTTCGCCGTTGTAGACGAAGTACTCGCCCATTGCAGCACCGGCCATAGGCGCGATGTACTGCAGCGGAGCGGAATCGGCAGCCGTTGCGGACACGATGATCGTGTACTTCATGGCGTCGTAGCGCTCAAGAGTCTCCATAACGCCGGCAACCGTGGAAGCCTTCTGACCGATCGCAACATAGATGCAGATCATGTCTTCGTCTTTTTGGTTGATGATGGCGTCAATGGCGATAGCGGTCTTACCGGTCTGGCGGTCGCCAATGATAAGTTCGCGCTGGCCACGTCCGATAGGAATCATGGAGTCGATAGCCATGATACCGGTCTGCATCGGCTCGTGAACAGGCTTACGGCTGATGACGCCAGGGGCCTTGAACTCGACCGGGCGGGTGCCTTCGGCCTCGATCTCGCCCTTGCCGTCGATCGGCATGCCGAGCGGGTTCACGACACGGCCGAGCAGGCCTTTGCCGGACGGAACCTCCATGATGCGGCCCGTGGTGCGGACCTGATCATTTTCCTTGATTGCGGTGACGTCACCGAGAAGAACGGCGCCGACCTCATCCTCTTCGAGGTTCTGGGCCAAGCCGAACACGGTCTTACCGTTGGATCCGACGAACTCGAGAAGCTCGCCAGCCATCGCGTTCTTCAGACCGTCAACACGAGCGATGCCGTCGCCGACCTGGATGACGGTACCGACCTCGCGGGAATCAACGCTCACTTCAAGGGAGGCCAACTGCTTACGCAGCGCTTCGTCAATGGACTGTGCGGTAATTTCAGTCACTAGCATTCACCTCCATCTGTTTTCTTCTTCAGCACGATGCGCGCATTGTTGAGCTGGCTAGCCACGCTCGCGTCAATGCGCTTGTCGCCCGCGCTCATGATGATGCCGCCCAAGATGGACTTGTCGATGCGCTCGCGAAGAACGACCTTCATGCCCAGCTCGGATTCGGCTTTTTGCTTGATGATGTCGCGCAGATGGTCATCGAGCTCAACAACCGTGGTCACATCGAGGATGCACAGGTTGAGCTTGGTTTCCACCTGGTTTTCGTAGCTTGCACGGACCTGCGGGAGCAACTTGATCTCACCGCGCTCAGCCATGACGGCCAGAACCTCGGTGAAAGCAGGGTTGCACTGCGCAAAAGCCGCACGTGCAATCTGGGCCCTCTGTTCGGGCGTGTACGCCGCGTCTTCCAGAGCGCCTGAAAGATCGACATTCGTCCGCATCACGGAGACGATCTTCTCCGCCTGTTCGCGCACTTCGAGAACAGCGTCTTGGCCGCCGGAAGTGTTCGCGGCATCGAGGAGTACCGATGCGTACGCGGCGATCTTCTCTTTGGTGATGAGGCGGTTATTAGGCATTGAAACTGCCCGCCTCGGTCACGTAATGCTCGATGATCTTGCGGTGCTCATCGTCGTTCAGGTCGTGGCCGACAAGGCGAGAAGCCACGTCGACGGACAAATCGGCGATAGAACCCTGCAGCTCGGCGACAGCGGCCTTCTTCTCGGCCTCGATCGCACCGCGAGCCTTTTCGATCATCTGGGCAGACTCAGCCTGGGCCTTGTTGGTGATGTCGGCCTTGACAGCCTCGCCCGTAGCCTTCGCATCCGCGATGATCTTCGCGGACTGAGCCTTGGCTTCCTCGAGCTGGCGCTTGTACTCGGCAAGCGTGCGCTCGGCTTCTACCTGGGCTTCCTCAGACTTCTTAAGGGCTTCCTTGATGGTGCTCTCGCGCTTCGTGATGATGTTGTCAACCACGGGCCAACCGAACTTGGCCAGCACGATGAGAATGATGATGAAGGCAACGAGCATCGGAATGAACTCATTCATATCGGGAATGAGCACCGCGATGCCTTCTTTCTCCTCAGAGGCGAACGCGAGGGTGGGGAAAGCACATGCAAGGCTTGCTGCAGATGCAGCTGCGACACCGGCCTTTGCCAACTTCGTCTTCAGTTTTGCTTTCACTCATCCACCTTCTCTCTCAGCGTGTATTTCTAAAACGATACAGCCGATTTAGAAGATGAAGGTGAGAACGAAGCCGATAAGGGCGAGTGCCTCAGCCAGAGCGCCGAAGATAAGCGCGTTGGTGAAGAGCTTGCCGGCGAGCTCGGGCTGACGTGCAGAGCCAACGCACAGGCCATAGCCGCAAAGACCAAGACCGATGCCTGGGCCGATGGTGCCAAGGCCGTAGCCGACAACCTTCAGGGCTGCGATAACGAGAGTAGCTTCCACTTTTCCTCCTTTTTTCGTTTCTGAGCCTTTTCTCAAAAACTGCTTTACCTATGTCTCTCGGCGTTTCTAACGGAAACGTCGTTGAAACCGAAGTCGTGCGCCTTTTGTGCGCGATGCGGGCGCGGCCCGCGCGGTTCTAGTGCTCGCCCTGAGCGAGGCCCACGTACACGGCCGTCAGCACGGAGAACACGTATGCCTGCAGGAAGGCAACGAGGCATTCGAGCGCGTACATGGCAACGAGGAACACAGCCCATGCAATCGCGGCGACGCCTGCGGGGTTGGCGAACGAGACCAGATCGAGAATGAAGAACTGGGTCATGATCGCGAAGATGCCGAGGATCATGTGGCCGGCGAACATGTTGCCGTAAAGTCGAACGGCAAGGGTCAGCAGGCGGATGACCAGGGAGAAGAACTCGAAGAACCAGATGATGGGAACCATCGGCTTAGGAAGGCCCGAAGGAGCGATGGACTTGATGTAGCCCCAGCCGCCCTTGGCCTTGATGCCGTAGAAGTTGAAGTACAGGAAAGAGAGCAGTGCGAGTGCGAACGTGACGGACAGGGTGCCGGTCGGCGTCTTCGCGCCCGGGATAAGGCCAATCACGTTGGAGATGAGGATGAAGA
>NZ_CAKTTZ010000005.1 GCF_934617235.1 uncultured Ellagibacter sp.
GGTAGCATTCGCCTGGCAAGGGTGGCCGGCGGTTCCGGCGATGGCCCTTGATACACCACAAATCGGGACGCGATCTGTCAACGGTGGTTTAACATAGAGATCGGGGTGGCGTGGACAAAAATCGTTGATATGTGAGCCATTCTGAGGCGGAAAAAGCCATCGGCGGACTTGCCGTGCGCATTTCCGCAGGTCAGAAATTACAGCATGAAGTTTGCCGCCTGCAACTCCTCACATATCGAACGAATTTGTCCACGGCGAGCTGAAATCGAGAAAGAACGCCCGATGCGAATCGGTCGTTCTTGCCGGCTATGCTATTCGACTGGTTGTAGATCGCAAGCGTTGGTAGCATGGCGGATTCCGACGGCCATGCCAACCGCGCCCCTCGCCAGCAAGCTTCTTACCGCGAGGACGCGGGCAACGCAAGTCGCCTGCGCACGCCACCAACAAACTTCCTGCTGCGAGGGGCGGGAAACACGCGCTACCCGCGCCCCCTCGCATAGCCCTGACGTTACACGCGCGGGATTTCGAGCATCTTCTGCTTGAGCTCGACTTCCATCTCGCGCATTGCCGCTTCGGCCTCGGCGCGCTTCTGGCGGCCTTCCGCCTGAATCTGCATGACCTCGTCGAAGGTCTTGATGAGCGTTTCGTTGGTGTTCTTGAGCGTCTCGATGTCGACGATGCCGCGCTCGGACTCACGGGCGATCTCGACAGTCGAGGTGTGCAGCATCTCCGCGTTCTTCTTGAGCAGGTCGTTTGTCATGTTCGTGACAGCGCTCTGCGCGCGGGCGGCTTCGGCCTCGTTCGCAATGCCGAGCGCAAGCACCATCTGGCTTTTCCACAGGGGGATGGTGTTCACGATGGTGGTCTGGATTTTCTCGACAAGTGTGATCTCGTTGTTTTGCACAAGGCGGATCTGCGGCGCTGTCTGCATGGCAATGGTGCGGGTGAGGTCCAAATCGCCAAGCTTCTTCTCGAAGCGCGTGCACATGGCATCGAGGTCCTGCGCTGCCTGGGCATCCTCGGCGCGACCGGTGGCGCGGGCATGCTCAACAAGCTCCACCAGCTCGCCTTCGCGAACCTGCGCGAGCTTTTTCTTGCCCGCAAGCAGATACATCGTGAGCTCCTTGAAGTACGTGAGGTTCAGCTCGTACATCTTGTCGAGCGTCGCCGCGTCCTTCACGAGCGTCATCTGGTGGTCTTTGAGCTGATCAACGATCTTGTTCACGTTCGCCTCGGCCTTATCGTAGCGAGTGCGAAGCGACTGCACCTTGTCGACGCCGCGCTTGAAGAAACCGAAAAGCCCCTTTTCCTCGGTGGCGTTGAAGCCGCGCAGCTCGTTGACGACGCCGGTGATGAGGTCGCCAACTTCGCCTAAATCGTTCGTGCGCACGCGCTCAAGCGCCGACTCGGAGAAATCGGCCATCTTCTTTTGCGCCCCGGCGCCGTACTGCATGATTGCGGCGGAGTCGCGCACGTTGATCTGCTCGGAGAACGACTCGACCATCTTCTTCTCGTCATCGGAGAGCATGGAGTCGTCGAGGGCGAGATTGCCTTCGCTTTTCGCCAGCTCATCTACCGGTTGGGCGGAAAGAACAGGAGCGGGCGCATCGTCGAGCTCGGGAGTAAGCGTGAGCGTGAGCTCGGGCGTTGCCTTCGATTCGGTGCTGTTTTCCATGACGATACCTTTCTTTGGTTCCTAACGGACGTATGCTCGCCCGTTTTCGGTAATGATGCGGCTATCGCGCCTTGTCAAACGGGCTCTCGGTGAGCCCTTCCTGCGCAAGCACGGTGTTGAGCACGGTAATATCGGACGACACGTCGGTCGCCACATCGCGGAAGAGCGAGTCGAGCAGCTTCTCGAACGCGGTGCTCAAGCTGTCGAGCGCCTTCTCGATTTCGCGCTTCGATTCGAGGATGTTATCGCTTTGGATGGGTTGGGAATCAAGCTCGCGGTAGGTTTCGAGCAGCTTCACCGTGGTGGGCAGGTAGTAGTCGAGAAGTCTGTCGAGGTCATCGATAAGGGCGGGGTTGTCGGCCGCGGCGTCGAGGATGGCCGTGACCACGTGCTCGATCTGATCGAGCGTGCGCGAAGTCTCTTCGTCGGGGATGGCCTCGTTGCCCTCGCGGATGAGTGCGATGAACGCTTTGCCGCGGTCGAGCAGGTGCTGCTGCTCAGTTGTGAGCGGGGCGCTTTCCTTCGAGCTGGCAGATTGCACGAGCGCTTGCTGGCGTTCGGTGCGGCGCGCTTCGGCGAGCTTTTGCTCGTGGCTTTCGTACGCCTCGGGAGTCATGAGGAGCAGCCCCGATCCCTCGTCGAGCGTCGCCTGCTTGAACATGCCCTTCGCAAGCATCTTCCTCACGTTTTTCTGCACGTTCTCAACGCTCTCGGAGCTGCGCTGTGCAAGCTCCTTCACGCTGTATGACTCGCGCAGGCCGATGGTTTTGCGGTAGCGATCGAAGGCGCCTGCGAAGCGAATCTTGCGAGTGCCGGAGAATACCAGCGCCGCGCCGCATACGGCACCTGCGGCGATGAAGGGCACCGCGACCCCGACGTTGAGAAGAAGCATGATCAGCCCGATGAGGACAAGCGGAACGGCCACGACAACGCCCGCCACGACAAGCGCCACGCCACCGCCGCGCTGCGTCGTAGGGCTTGCATAGCGCAGGTTCATCAGCTCCTCTTGGCGCTTGCGCTCTTGAATGAGCGCATATTGTTCCTGACCTCGTCGAATGCCGTCGGAAGCCTGCGCGATCCCGCGGCCGATGCTTTCGGCGGCAACACCGGCAACGCGCTCGATGGTCGATTGGAGGTCGCTGAAATCGCTCGACTTCACGGCATTTTGCGCAGCGTTTGCAACTTGGTCGGCAATGTTATCTGAAGAAGCCATAGGGCTGCCTTTCCGTGAATCACTGTGTCGTTTCGATTGTACCCGAACGCCCGTGCTAAATACGGCACAGGTCAAGCCGTAAAACCATATTTTACCGAGCTGTAGGAAAGCGACGTAGAGGAAATATTCAACGAATGGGGTGAATTCGAGACGGCGCACGATACAATAGATATAACCTTAATTAAGCGCTCTCTTAAGGAGAATCTCATGGCCTACGTTTTCACCCACGCAACCGTCCTTGACGGCACCGCCGACATGGAGCCGCGTCCCAATTCCACTGTTGTCGTCAGCGACGAGGGCCGCATCACGGCGGTCGGTGCGGCAGAGGAAATCGTGCCACCTGCGAATGCGCAGGAAATCGATCTTAGGGGAGCTTACCTTGCGCCCGGCCTTGTGAACCTGCACGTGCATTTTTGCGGGTCCGGCAAGCCGACGAGCGCAGGTGCGGCGGGCGATCTTATCGACAAGGTGGTGGGAAACCCCATCGGCATGTGGTATCTGCGACGCATCATCAAGAAGCACGCACAGCAGCAGCTCGCAAGCGGCGTGACTACCGTGCGTTCGGTGGGCGACCCGGGCTTTGCCGACGTCGATGTGCGCGATGCGATAAATGCGGGCAAGTACCCCGGTCCGCGCCTTCTCACCTCGGGTGTGGGCGTCACGGTGCCGGGCGGCCACGGTGCCGGGCTGTTCGCGCATATCGCAGAGACGCCCGAACAGGCGCGCGAGATCGTCCGTGAATGCTTCGCGCGAAAGTGCGACTTGGTGAAGCTGTTCATCACGGGCGGCGTCTTCGATGCCGAAAAGGAAGGCGAGCCGGGCGTTTTGCGCATGTCGCCTGAAATCGCAGCCGCGGCAGTCGACGAGGCGCACAAGCTTGGCATGGCGACCGCTGCCCACATCGAGAGCGCAGAAGGCGTGCGCGTGGGACTCGAGGCGGGCGTCGACACCATCGAGCACGGCGCAGACCTTACGCCCGAGCTCATAGCTCTCTTCAAAGAAAACGGCGTCGGCCGGAAATCCTCGCTGACCTGCACGGTTTCGCCTGCGCTTCCCTTCGTCGAGCTTGACCCTGAAAAGACGCACTCGACCGAGATTCAGAAGGTCAACGGCAACATCGTCTACCAGGGAATCGTCCGCGCGGCACAGGCGGCGCTTAAGGCGGGTATTCCCGTGGGGCTTGGCACCGATTCGGCCTGCCCCTACGTCACGCACTACGACATGTGGCGCGAGGTCGTGTACTTCGAGCGCATCGTCGGGGCGCCGCGAAAGCTCGCGCTACACACGGCCACACTCGGCAATGCGCGCATCTTGGGGCTGGGTGAAGAAACGGGGTCGATCGAGGTGGGCAAGGCCGCCGATCTTATTGTGCTCGATGAGAACCCGCTCGACAACTTAGAGGCATTGCGCCAGGTGAAGATGGTCATGGCGCGCGGCAAGCTCGTAAGCGGGCTTTCCGTGAAGCATCTGCCCGAGCTCGACCGCGAACTCGACACGTTCCTACCGCGAGGTTAAGAGAAGATTGCCAGGGCAACGCCGTTTAGCTGCGCCAGAAAGTCCTGTTGCAAGACATTGCAAGTTGGTTTCGCGGGCTTCATTCGTTCGATAGCGTCCTGTACAATTAAAGCCGTGTATCACCGAGTGCCCTCCGTCCGCTGCGTGAAGGGTCGGGAAGAGGAGCCCATGAAAAAGAGCGCCCGCGGTTCTGGTATTTTCTTGCGTGTGTTTTTGTCTCTCGCGCTCGTAGTGTCGTTCGTCCCTATTACACGCGATGCGTCGTATGCTGCGGAGGATTACGCTGCGCCCATCGAGACCGTGAATGCCGATGCCTCGACCAGGGGCGACGCCGACCACTTCGAAGCTGATACCGCTGGTGGTGAAAGTGATGCGGGCGCATCCGATGGCTCAACAGCCGTGAGCTCACCGTACGGCGCCGCGCAAGCTCGTCCCATATGCGAATACGGCAAGCTTATGCCAGACGGCTCTGTGTACGAATGCGACGAATCGGGCAATCTCAAGGAGCCGATTGATAAATTGGACCCCGAGTCGCATTCCGTTAATCCAGGGGAAGTCAAAAACCTTATCGTCGATTCTCAAACGACTTCGATTCCCGAGAGATTGTGCTATAGCTCCACCTATCTTCAATCTGTGCAGTTTGAGGGGGTGGCCCTCAAATCTATTGGCGAGTACGCTTTCTTCAATTGCGAGAACTTTTCGTCGATAAGCCTGTCGGGTATGCATATCGAATCTATCGACAGGGACGCTTTTTCTTATTGCGAGAAGCTGGCTAGCCTTAACATCGAAGAGCCTGCGACCATTGAGTCAATCGGTTCCAATTGCTTTTACGGGAGCGGTCTTATCTCGACGGGCTTGGACCGTGTGGAGGGATTGAAGAGCATCCCCGTCGGCGCATATCAGGAGTGCCACGACCTCGTCGATACCGGTCTTGCTGGAAATCGCTCAGTTGAATCTGTCGGGGACTCCGCTTTCGCGCATTGTTATGATCTCGTCGACACCGGTTTTGGGGCGAATACGCATGTTACGTCTGTCGGTGAGTATGCTTTCATGAGGTGCGAAAAGCTGAACCAAACGGGACTTGCGACAAATACCCGAATCGCCTCCATTGGCGCCTACGCGTTCTTGGGCTGCAAGAGTCTTCGTCTTTCGGGACTTGAAACCAACACAACCGTTTCGAGCTTGGGGGAGCACTGCTTCGAAGAAGCCGACATGAGCGGCGGGCTTGTTTTGCCGCGTGGCTCCAAGATCACCATGCTTCCGAAATACGCGTTCGCCGAAACCAAGCTCAGCTTTGTGTACTTTCAGTGCGACCATGCGGTGCTTGTCGATTCCCAGACGTTTCCGAATGGCTTTATAAAAGTTCTCGTTCCTGCACGTTCGCTCGATTTGTATCAAGAGAGCGAAGTTCAACGTGATTGGGAAGCATGCAATTACGACTTGCCCTACGATGCTTCGAACTATCTGTCTATCAGCGTCGTAAGCGATCCAAACAGGCTTGTGTACCAAAAAGGGGACGCTGTTTCCCTTGACGGCATGCAAGTAAAGTTCAACTATGACGGTACGCAGCGCACTTTCGACTACGCCGACCTCGCGAGCAATTATGCGTTCAGCCAATTCTTCTCTTTCAGCCCCGATAACGGGTCAATCTTCCAGACTTCCGACAACGGCGCTCCCGTGCGCGTAACCTACAACGACGGCGACCATCTCCTTAGTGCCTATTCATCAGGCCTTTTGCAAGAAGAGGGGAACACGGCGTTTTCCGTGTACGTGGAGAGTCCGACCGCTCAGCTGGGGGAAACGGTGACGGGCGGCGGCCAGTTTGCTTTAGGCGATACATGCACGGTGAGCGCCGCAACGACGCTCGACGGCAGGCTCTTCGCTTATTGGGCTGATGAGGAGGGCAACGTTCTTTCCGAGAAGGAAACGTACGAGTTTTCCGTTGAGCGCTCTACCGTGCTCACTGCCGTGTTCGCCGACGAGATCGTGGTTTCCCCGAAGGCGCGGCTCAATCTCGCGAATGGGAGCGAAGTCGAAAACGTGACGTTCTCTATCGTTGCCGACAATTGCAATTATGGAGAAACGTTCGTCACATATCCCGGCAAGGTGGTGACGATCACATGCAACTACGATCCCTCGAAATGGTCAGTCGATCATTGGGTTTATTCAGATGGCGCTTACTGGATCGTCGGGAGCGAGAACTCCGCGACCGTTTCGTATGCCGTGGAGGGAAAGGGCGATCCCGTTGCTATCCTCAGGGAAAAGGAGCAGCCTGACCCCGACCCCGGCAAGCCTATCGACCCGGTAGTTGCGGTGCATGTCGATTACTCGCAGACGATCGATTTAGGTGGGAGAGCGCTTATGGAGGGCGTTGAGGTTCCGAGCGTTTCGGGTTCGAGGTTCCTCTTCGCTGGCCAATTCGTCGCGCTCGACGCCGAACGGCTCGGCATGATCGATGACGACATCGAGTTCCTGGGCTGGTATGACAAGGAAACGGGCGCGTGCTTGAGCGAGCGGCGCGTGTGCCTTTTCAAGCCGGAGATGAATATGAGCGTCGAGGCGCGTTTCACGCTGAAAGACGTTGCGGTTCGCATCAATCCGGCGCAATCGACCGACCGCTCCGAGGCCTACGCACATGTGATCCCGACGGTTGGCAACTGCTATCGCGACGCGGGCGAGACGGTAGCGCTTTCCGCTACCACCGACAACGCGCAATTCCGTGGCTGGTACGAAGGCCCCTCGGGTGCGCAAACCCTCATCAGCAGCGATCTTGCCTGCAATTACGAGGTTCCTAACTCGAATGGCGAAGCTTCTCAGGTTGAAGTCACGCCTTGGTATTGCGCCTGCCAGGCGAGCGTCGTTCTAGATGTCGACGGCACGACTGAAGACGGCAGCCCGCAAGGCTCTTTCATCAGCACGGGCCTCTACGGCGTCGGTTCGAGCGTTACGGTCGTTGCCATTCCCGCGCCGTATTACGCGCTCGACTACGTCACCGACGCGGCGGGCAACAAGGTTGACGTTGCCGAAAACGGTACCTACACCTTCACGCTTAAGGGAGATACCCAGCTCACAGCACATTTCCGCGCTGTTTCAGACAGCAAGGAGGCGTTCGAGATACTGCAGGCTGCCCTTATCACGGCGTTGGGCGTGGCGATAATAGCCGCGACCGCGTCCGGCATAGGGGAATTCGTCGACCCAATCGCCGTCCCGGCTATCGTCGAAGTCGGGGAAGCCGAAACCATCGAGGACCTCGTGGAGGTCGGCGGCAAAGCCCTCAAGGAAATCGAGGAGATATTCGAGCACCACAAGCACGATCGCGACCCCGATAAGCCCAAGGGCGATCATACGGCCACCATTATCGCCACTGCGCAGCCTGAAGCGGGCGGCATCGTAAAAGGCGGCGGCGTCCATTTCGAAGGCACCGTCTGCGAGCTCGATGCTATCCCGAATCCGGGATATCGCTTCGTCTGCTGGAAAGAAGACGGCGTCGAGCGCTCGACGTTGCCGCATCTGCAGATGGCGATCACCGATGTCACGCCCGACATCGTGAAGTTGACCGCCGTGTTCGAGAAGGACGTGGCGATCACCACCTCGATCAACGTTGAAGGGGCGGCCGCCGACGCGGTGACCGGGTGCAACGCCACACCTGATCGGCAAGTCATCAAAACGGGTGCAGAGGCGACGGTCATCGCCGTTGCGGGCGATGGCTACGAGTTCGCCGGTTGGTACGACGGCGTGGCCGAAGTGTCGAAGTCATCGACCTACTCCTTCCTCGCTGAAAACGATCGGCACCTCGTCGCGAAGTTCCAGCGCACCTGCAAGGTTGCGGTGACGGTGGAGCCTGCGAGCGCGCTTGCGGGTAAGTGCACGATCGCAGGCGACGGCACCTGCGTTGTTGGCAAGCCGACGGTGCTCTCCGCACACCTTGACGAGAGCGTGCGAGAGAAATACACCTTCAAAGGCTGGTACCGCGCCGGCGCTACGGGCGATGTGCTTATGGGCACCGACGAGACGCACTTGGAATTCATTCCCGAAGGCGACACCCATATTCGCGCGGAATACGTCGCGAAGATGTACACAATCAAAGTCGAGGTCGACGGCTTGCTTTCGGGCATCAACCCGCCTGGCGAAGTCTCGATCGTGGGCGATCCCGGCAAGGACTGGGTCGAGCTGCCCTACGGACGACATGTCACCATCAAGGCGAAGGCCGACGACAAGCATTGGTTCGCCTATTGGCAAGATAGCTCCGGCAAGCACTACACTGACGCCGAGCTGCGCGTATGCGTGACGAAGGACGAAACCTACACGGCGGTGTTCAAGAAGGGCCCCGAGGTTGTCATCGCCGCCGATTCGTGGTGGGGCGGAACGGTGACCTGCAACGGCACCGAGGTGAAGCCCGACACCGATCAATTCAAACTGGGGGAAACGCTTAACCTGAAGGCTGAGAACAATCCCGGCTGGCTTTTCTGGGGTTGGTACGAAAATGGGCTGCTCGTGAGCACTGAAAAGGAATGCACTCTGGTCGCGAAGAGCTCGAAGCTCAATTCCTATTACTGCACGATCACCGCTGCGTTCAAGCCGCTCGATGTGGTGTGTCTGCCGGTGGCGAGCCCCGCCGAAGGCGGCTCGGTTACGGCGAGCCGCATCTTGGCCGATCGCGGTGCCGTCGTCGAGCTGAAGGCGACGCCCGCGCCGGGCTACGCGTTCGTTGGCTGGTACACGTTTGAGGGCAAGCTCGTGTCGACAGAGCCCGAGTTCACCGACAGAGAGGCTCGAAGCCACGTCTACGTCGCGCATTTCAAGGAATGCTCCTACTCTGTTGCGGCGGCGGTGGCGGAGCTTGCGCCTCCGGGCGAGCTCGTGGAAAACGCAGGCGCGGGCTGGGTGGAAGGCGCGGGAACCTACGGCGCGAACTACCCGGCGACGCTTTCGGCCCACGCGGCGGAAGGCTACACGTTCAAGTACTGGGTCGATGATACGGGCACGCCGGTCAGCATGAGCGCCGAGTACCGCTTCATTCCCAATGAGAACGCGTCGCTTCGCGCGGTGTTCGAGGCGAAGCAGTTTACGGTGAACACCACGACTGCCGAAGGCTACGGTACGGTTTCGGGCGCGGGCACGTATGCGGCGGGGCAAACGGCTACCGTCACTGCAACGCCTGCAGAAAACGCGACGTTCATCGGCTGGTATAACGAGGGCGTATGCGTGAGTACGAGCGCCGAGTACCGCTTCACTGTGCGCGGCGACACCGACTTGATAGCCGTATTCGGGGCGGGGGAGTACACGGTGAGCGCCGTCGCCTCACCTGTCGAGGCGGGCTATACGAGCGGTTTCGGCTCATTTGCGCAGGGCGACCGCACGACGCTTTCCGCCTCGGCGAAGCCGGGCTTCACCTTCGATTGCTGGAAGGATGCTGAAGGCAACGTGGTGAGCGCTCTTCCCGAATACACGGTTGCGGTAACAGAGAGCGTCGCCTACGTGGCGTGCTTCACGCGCAATTCCTACTACGTGGAGCTCGACGCGAACCAGGAAGGTGCGGGCGTGCTTACAGGTGGGGGAACGTATTCGTTTGGCGACACGATCGAGCTGAACGCTCAGCAAACGACCGACAAGCGCTTCGTCTCCTGGCAGCTTGTGGGCGAAGGCGGTGAGAAGACGCTTCTCTCCACCGACGCGCACTGCTGGCTTGCCCTTGACGAGGAATTCATAAGCTCCCTTACCGATAACGTCGTCTCCATCGAGGCTCAGTTCGCCGATCCGTATGAGGTGTCGGTGTCGGCGAAAGTCGTCGTTGCGGGCAAGGTGGGCGCGCGCGGATGCAAGGTGAAAGGAGCAGGTACCTTCCAATCGGGGGATAAAGCTACGCTGCAGGCGGTTGCAGGTGAAGGCTACCGCTTCGTTGGCTGGAGCCTTGACGAGGGCGGGTTCAGCGTCGCGGAGACCTACGACGTGCTTTCCTTCGAGGCGTCGTCCGACATCACTTATTATGCGCAGTTCGAACCCGACCCCGCAAGCAAGGTCGACGTGGCGGTGACGCAGAGCTCGATATTCAGGGGTCTTGCATTTATCGCCGGTGCGTCGGGTGCGGGAACCTCGCTTTCGTGCAACAAGGGCGATGCGTTCGTCGCCATGGCCGTTGCCTATCCGGGAATGCGCTTCTCGCACTGGATCAACGATGCGGGCGCGATTGTGAGCTACAACGCCATCCATGCGGGTATTGCGCACGAGAACATGCGCCTGACCGCGGTGTTCTATGCGACGGGCTTCGACGCGCAGGTGGCGACGTACCCTGAGGGCGCGGGTTTCAGCATGGTCATCCCCGGAACGGGTTCGAGCTATATGTCGCCGTCGGCGATGATAACCATCCCGTACCCGGGATGGAAGTTCGATCGCTGGGTTGATGAAAACGGCGCGACCGTCGGGAAGAGCCCACTTCTCGTGCGCCCGGCGTATGCCAACCGCACCTTCACCGCGTATTACGTGCGTGATGCGATCGATGTTGTCGCCATCGATCCGCGCGAAGGCGGATACGTCGAGGGGTCGACCTTCTACGGCGATAGCGGCTACGCCGTGCAGAAGACGATAGAGGCGGGCGAAAGAGTCACGCTCGTTGCCGTGCCCGATGAGGGTTTCGACTTTGCGGGCTGGTACAAGTGCAACGATGAAGGCACGGTGGACGACGCGGAGCCGGTGAGCACCGACGTGAGTTGGACGTTTGCTCCCACGACGGACACGAAGGTGATCGCGCACTTTACCGAGAAGGCAAAGCTTCAAGTGAGCGCCACAGCGGAAAACGGCGCCGTTGAGCCTTCGTCGGTTGAGGTGACGCCCGGCGGGGATGCTGCGTTCGTGGCAACACCCGACAGCGGTTGCTATTTGGATTACGTAAGCGCGACGGAAACGGCCAACGAGGGCGGAAACGCGGTTTCGCACAACCTCGACATTTCCGATTATTCCGGCGGAAGCTATACCTTGACTTTGGAAAACATTGAGACATCGCAAGCGCTTTCGTTTTCGTTCGCAAAGGCGGGCACACCTGTCGTGACCGCACAACCGCAAAGTGCGACGGTTCACGAAGGCGATCCGGCCACGCTGTCGGTTGCGGCGGATGCAGCCTCTGACGTGCTCGCACATGAGGACGAATCGAGCGGAGCGGCGGCAAGCCACGAGCTTGCCTACCAGTGGTATCGCGTCGGCGCTGATGGCGATGGCGCTGCGATCGAGGATGCCACGTCGAGCTCGCTTTCCATTTCCAAGGCGAGCGAAAACGATGAGGGAA
The DNA here is from genome assembly GCF_934617235.1 of uncultured Ellagibacter sp. Taxonomy (GTDB): domain Bacteria; phylum Actinomycetota; class Coriobacteriia; order Coriobacteriales; family Eggerthellaceae; genus Ellagibacter. Next base: position 11,683 of record NZ_CAKTTZ010000005.1, read on the forward strand.
CGTATTACTGCCGCGTTACGCAGAGGTATCTGGGTACGGAGATGAGCATCGATACCGAGCCTGCCGCTATCTCGCTTGTGCAGCCTGAGGAGCTTGTGTTCAACGCGTCCGAGTTGCCCCTTGCTACAGCGTGGCACGCCTATAGTGCGAGCATCGCGTCTGCGACGGGTGGCGAGCCGCCGTATACCTACACGCTTGCCGAGGGAAGCGCGCTTCCAGAGGGCGTTGCGGTTAAGGGGCTTGGCGGGAGCAACGAGCCGCTTTCGGTTGTGGGCGAGCCGCAGAAAACGGGCGTGTTCGGCTTCGACATCGTGTGCACCGACAGCAAGGGCACTGCGAAAACCGCGCATTTCGCCCTTATCGTGAAACCGCAGGTGGCGGAGCTTTCGTTCTCCAAACTGTATCGCGTGTACAACGGAGAGCCGCAAATGCCTGTGCTGGCGGGCGTGCCCGAGGGCCTTGCGGACGTGGTTGCCTATACCTACACGGGGATGGGCGATACGCATTATTCAGGTACCAAGGCGCCTGTCGATGCCGGCACCTACCGCGTGGTGGCGACGCTTCGCAGCAACGGCTACGTCGGTCGCGCAGAGACGGATTATCGAATCCTCGAAAAACCCGTGTACATCGCGCTTACCGCCGAAAACGCGACGTATGACGGCGAGCCACATGCCGCGACGGTAAGCGTGCCGAGTTTGGAGCCTTCCGATTACACGGTTGTCTACACGGGCGTCGATGGCACGGATTTTGGCCCCACGTCGACCGCCCCGTGCGACGCTGGCAGCTACTGCGTTGAGGTAACGGTGACCAAGCCGAACTACCAGGGGCGGAAGTCCAGGGAATTCACGATTTCGCCGGCGCCGCAAGAAATCACGGGCACGACTGAATACTCTGCTACCTACGGCGATGCCGGGTTCGCATTCGACAACACGGCCAAAACCCCGGTCACCTTTGAAGTTGTGCCGAGCAGTGAGGGCACACTAGCCCCGATTTCGGTACAGGGGTGCTATGCATCGATCGTGTCGGCGGGCACGGCGCGCGTCGTCGCTCATGCGGCGGCGTCTCGCAACTACCTTGCCGCCGCCGATGTGGAGCTCGTAGTTACTGTTTCGCCAGCTCAGATGCTCGTCATCGTGCATGATGCCGAACGATTCGAAGGGGAAGCGAACCCTGTATTCTCATCCGATTTGATTAGCCCTGCAGACACGAAGGGCGTGGCCGTTGTGTACTCGTGCGAGGCGGACGCGTCGTCGCCAGCGGGTGAGTACGCAATCAATGCAAGCGTTTCGGACTCGAATTTCACAACGACGGTGGAACCCGGTACGTTAACGGTGAAAGCGAAGTCGGTGCCTGACCCTGGCCCCGCTCCGGATCCGGGCCCTGACCCCAGTCCGGTCGACCCGGACAACCCACCGAAGCCGGATGATCTCGACCAGCCTGGCGGTCCCGATGAACCTGACAATCCCGATGAGCCGAGCCGACCGGATAACCCCAGCGACCCTGATGCGCCGAGCGATCCAGGCAATCCCAACAGCCCCGATTCATCTGATCAACCGAACGATTCGGATCAGCTTGATGAACCCGGCAACGCGAACGACCAGAACGCTTCAGGCGCGTCGTTGCCATCGGGCAACTCAAATGGCGTCGCCGTTGCAGCTGGTTCTTCGGCTGACAATGCTCGCATGCTCTCTGGGCAAAATGAAACGACCACTGAGGATTCGCAAGATGGGCAGGATAGAAGCGCGGCCTCCGCCTTGCTGCCCGACGAGGATGCTTCATCTTGGGTGAAGATACTCGTGCTGGGGACGGCGTTCATTGTCCTCATTGGCACCGTGGCGGGCGGCGTGATCGTGCATCGTCGTCGTCGAAAATAGGACCCAGCAAGGAAATGCGAGGGGGCAGCGCCGATTCTGCCTCGTATTTGGGATCGCCCCCTCGCTTCTGTAATTCTGCATAAAGGGGTAACATCCGTGCCTGGGGAATGACGCGAACCGGTTGACCTCTTCCACTCGATCGATTCGCAGGCGCACATTTGCCAGGCAAACCTTAAAGTCGCGCCACGGTTGCTTTGCAAGAGCTAGTCGTCGCTCAAATCTTCGTCCTGGTTGACCTCAATCGGGTCGTCCTCAATGTCCATGCCCTGCGTGTCGTTAGTCGTCACTTTGGTCTGCGCGTTTTCCTCCGTTGCGGTCTTCGTGCCGTCGGAAGACGTGGTCGCGTCAGCCGCTTGCTGCTCTTCGGTTGCCTTCAGGTCCTCTTCGAGCTTTTCCAGTCGGCGCTTCTCCTCTTCCTCCTCGGCCTTGTCGCGCGCGGCAGCGGTGGGATCTTCCAAGTTGTAGTAATACGTCTGCAAATCGAGCGTGGAAATCATGCGATTCGCGCTTTTGCCCTGGTAGGTGACATACCCGATCTTCCCATTCAGAAGAAGCGTCGCCGCGCTGAACTCCTCAAGATCGAGATGGTGCAGCACGCTTACGCCGCCATCGCCGAAAACCACCTTTAGATCGATGACGTATGTTCCGTCTTCGGTTGCCTGCTTGGGGACATAAACGATAGCATCCTCACCATCTTTCAGGTGCGCATCCGAGCTCATAAGGTTTGCGGAGAAGGACTCGTCGCCAGGGAGCTTCACTGACATGCTCACAACCGACTTCCCCGAGCTGTTCGAGAGCGCGACCGAATAGACGTCGCCTGCGTTCTCGCCGATTTCAAGGGTTTGCGGCTGCGCCTGCGCGACCGGCTCGTCAGTTGCGCAACCGGCAAGGCAAAGCGCAAGAAAGGCGCAAAGCGCAAACACGGTAAGGCGGCGCATGGTAGGTGAGGCAAGGTTTTGCATGGGAATCCTTCGCTGCGGTTGGGTCGAAAACGGGAAAGCTACGAGGCGATAAGCCCCGCGATATAGGGCTTGTCGCATTGCGGGTCGGAAAGCGGGCAGTGCTTGTGACACAGGGGGCAAAGCGATTCGGCATCGCCTTCCGAAGATTCGGCTTCTCCATCCCCGCTGTCGGCCTGGGCTTTTGCGGATTGCGCGTCGGCGGACGCACCCGACGCCGCGGCTTCGCCCCGAGACGCACCCGCACTCGACTGGCCGCCAGCCGCAGAAGGGGAAGAGGAACCGGACGCAGAGCCCCCCTTCGCGTCTTCCCGTGCGTCGTCGCCCGCACCCTCGCCAGCTCCTGCAAACAGCTCGAGGGAATTGAACCCGACGACGCCGAGAGCCACGACGCCGACGCAGGAGGCCGCCTTCACCCCCATACCGATCGCCTTGCGCCTGCTCGGGTCGAAGGGGATGTTCAGCTGCTTTAAGATGCTTGCCCAATGCATCGCAAGGTGCACGACGGCGAGAATGCACAATACAAACGCGCACACCTTGTGGACATCAAGCCACATGCTGCTCATGACCTTGGGCGCAAGTCCCACCTGATAGAGCAGGCGGCTGATCGGCACGGAACTTATGATAAGCGCCGCGCAGGTAATGCCTAGGAGCACCGCCACCACGAATAGCGCGAGCTGGCCTTCCTTTGCCTGCGCGTTCTCGACAAGGCCCGCGACCGTCTTCATCCACCAAAACGAGTTTACGAGATGCACAATGACAGCAAGCAGGAACACGACACCGATGATCTCGTGCGCAATCACGCCAGTGAGCTGTGCGAGCATCGATGCGATAAGCAATAGGGTCAGGGCACCATCGAGTGCCATGCGGGCTGATCGGCTCTTCATTACCTTCCTCGGTTCATCGCTTGCAACCATCCGTCGACTCTACACCGATGCCAACGTGAAGTCGACGAGCGCGGGGTAGAAGGCGTATTCCGTGTAGGTGTGGACCTTCTCGGAGAACTCGGCGCTCCAGCTGTCGAGGAATTCATGCTTGAAATCCTCGTACGCAAGCGCCATATCCTTGTTGCCCGTCTGCTCATAGGTGCGCGCGAGGAGCGCCATGAACACGAGCAGGTAGCGGATATGGTCGGGCATGTCGTGCTCGTCGGATTTGATTTCAAGCCCGAACTGGGCATAGAGGCCCTCAACCGCGACGGCGGTCGGCCCGAAGATCTGGTCTGCACCATCAACATAGTATGACGCGTAGGGCGGGGCATACATCTTGAACGACCCGATGAACAGGCGCGTATAGTCGAGCTGCGAGAGGTGAGCGCCCACGACTGTCTCCGTCGATTTCTCATAAGCGAAAAGCGCATCCTCAAGTTTGCCGAGTTCATCGGCGTATTCCCGAAGCTTCGGCTCCTGTTTCATGCGTGCAAGCTCTGCGCTTATGGAATCGCCGTTTTTGGGATATTCCCACAGGTGGGCAAGCCCCTCGAGAAGCGCTGAGGGTGCCACGTGGGGAAGGGGGCGCGCCGCGTAGGCTGCCTCGTCTTCCATATCGGGAACGCTTGCGGGCGCTTGGCATTCTACAGCCATACGCGCAGCCTCCTCGGGTGCGTCGTCGGCAAGCTCGTCGATTGCAGCGATGTCGATGCTCATGGGCCTTGTCCCTCCTGTGAGTCTGGACGATTTCGTGCAAAGGAGGCAAGAGCGCGAACGCCCCTGCCTCCTCACGGTAAGTGCAATGGTGCGGCTTACCAGGTTTTATGGAACTCGCGCATGTAGTACACGGCGGGCTCGGTGCCTTCCTCAGGCAAAAGCGTGTCCATCTTATAGGACTGCATCAGATCGTAGAGCGTGGAGTCGTACACGTTCTCCACATCGCCGAACACGCGGGCGCCCGCGGGGCAGGCGTCCACGCAATAGGGATTGTCGCCATTGTAGACGAGCTGCTTGCACATCTGGCACTTAAGCGGCGCGCCGACTTCGACCATCGGCAGATCGTAGTCGTCCAAGATGGGGTCGTGGCACGGATAAGCCGCGCCGACAGCTTCCTTCAACTCGGCGCCCGAAGCCGTGCACCCCTCGATCGCCGGCTCGACATCCGCGATATCGGACGCCGCGGTGTTCTCCGGCGCCGGCGTGATCTGCCCGTAGGGGCAGGCCGTCGCACACAGCCCGCAGCGGATGCACTTGTCGTAGTCGACCACGGTCAGCCCGTACTCGTCTTTGTGCATGGCGCCCGTCGCGCACGCCTCGACGCACGGCGCGTTCGTGCAGTGGTTGCACATCGTGATCTTGTAGGAGTACTTCGTCTTCGGGAACTTGCCCGTCGTGGAAGCGATATGATGGGTGAGGAACACTCCGATAGGAACCTCGTTATGCATCTTGCACGCAATCTCGCATGCGGCACAGCCAACGCATTTGTGCTGGTCGATGATCATGATATAGCGTGTCTTCATTACGCTTCCACCTTCTTAATGCTCACGCGGGTAAGGCCGCCATGACGGGCGGTCGATCCGCTCAAGCGCTCCCAGTCGCAGGGGAGGATTTCGTTGTTGTTGCCGCCGCGGGGCTTGTAGTTCTTGAAGTCGGCGGCCGCAACATGACCGAAGGCCCAATGTCCCTGGCCGTATGCCTTGATGACGACGCCCGGGCGCGTGCCCTCCCACGCCTTCGCATGGACGATGATGGAACCTTGCGGGGAAGTCACCTCAACGGTGTCCCCGGTCTTAAGCCCCAAGTCTTCCATGTCGGACGGGTTGATCTTGATGACGTCGTCCCAGGCCACGTCACCCGGGTCGGTGTCCTTGAATTCCTGATAGCCCACGCAGTTCGCGCTTCGGCCCTCAAGGTTTAAGCGCGCACGGTGCTCCTCGAAGATGTAGGGGTAGGTCTTCTCGTCGCCATAGCGAACGGGGGTCTCGTAGTGCGGCACGAAGGCCAGGCCGTCGCGCGCCTCGAAGCCCATGGACTCCACGACGGAGTTCACGTCGCACTTGTACTGGGTCGCCACCTGCTCGAGCAGCGTCTTCAAGCTTTCGGAGAAGAACTCGAACTTGCCGGTATCGTGGCCCAAGCTGCCCCAATGCTTCTTGTAGCCCATCTTCTTGGAATTGAAGCAGCCCTTCGAGCAGAAGTTGCGCCAGCTGCCGAGGTCGGTGCCCTGTTTGGCGTTCTTGCCGTTCCATGCGGGCGCCGTCATGATCTTCACCGCGATCTCGGCGAATTCGGACGCGCTCGTGGGGCAATTGCCCGTCTCGGGGTCGCAGAAGGCCTTCGAATAGTAGTTGTAGATGTTCGCGAAACCGCGCTCCTTGAGCTTCACGGCAAGCTCCCACGCGATTTCCGTCTCGTCGGTCTTGGTGTCCCACAGAGGCGTGATCACGGGCTGCTGTACCGAAATGTAGGAGTAGAGGCCCTGGCTTGCCTTCATGAAGCCCCAGCGCTCGAACATGTAGTGCTTGGCCGGCAGGAGGATGTCGGCGAACATGGCGGACTCGGACGGCATCGTCGTGATGTTCACATAGAACGGTACCTTCGCGTATGCCTTGTCGAAGCGTTGCGCGCCGGTGGAGCTGAAGCAATAGTTGCACCAGTAGCTGATGAGCATCTTGATCTCGTAGCTGCCGTCTTCGTAGTGCCCGTCTTCCTGCAAGATAACGTCGGCAAGTCGGCTCGAGGTCTCATTGGAGTGGATCGCCTTGCCGTTGTAGTTTAAGAAGTCCTTGCGGATACGCCCGTCGATCGCCTTCATCTTGGCGGCCTTGCGAGCGTTGCTATCGCGGAAATGGTTGTGATCGGGCAGGCTCGCCGTCGAGGCGGAAGCGCTTCTAAACACGCCGCCCTTCGTTTCGATGGAGCCGACCAGGCCGTTGAGCGCGTTCGCCGCCATGGCACCGTACACGCCTCGGACCTGCATATTCGTGCCCGGGGATTGCCACGAGCAGCTCGCGTCGCCGTACTTGCCGAACTGCGTGGCGACCTCGGTGATGTCCTTCGCCTCGATGCCGCAGATGTCGGCCGCCCATTCGGGTGTGGCGTCCTTGAGCGCCAAGTTCCACCAACGCACAAGGCCATAGCCCTGGTTGTGCTCGAACTTGGACTCGTCGACGGTTTCGCCCGCCTTGAACAGGTTCGCCTTGTTGTTGTAGTTGTCGGTGAGCTCGTAGTTCCAAGGGCCCTGCTTGAAGTCGCCCACGAACTTCTTGTTCCAGAGTCCCTTCGTCAGGATAACGTGCGCAATCGCGCAGGCAAGCGCGCCGTCGGTGCCGGGGATGATCGGCAGCCATTTGTCGGCCTTCGCTGCGGTTGCGGACAGGCGCGGGTCGATCACGTAGATCTTCGCACCGTCCATGACCTTGCCCCACACGCTCGATGCCCAGCCTGACATGCGGTTCGACGAGATGGGGTCGGTCGACCACATGAGGAAGCACTTCGTGTTGGTAAGGTCGTAGTTGTGGTACGAGAAGGTACCTTCGGTCGCCCAGTTCGCCATCTTCTCGGCTTCGGCGCAGATGTCGCCGTGACCGAAGTAGTTCGGGGTGCCGAACAGGATGTTGAACTTCTTGTAAAGGACGTCGCCGACGCCGGTGGAGCGGCCCTTCTGGAAGGCGAGCTTCTTCGTTTCGCCGTTCTTCTTGAGCTCCATGAGCTTATCGGCGATGGTGTTAAGCGCCTCGTCCCAGCTGATCGGGACAAAACCAGGGTCGACGCCGCGCCCCTTCTCGGGGTTGGTGCGCTTCATCGGGGTTTTGATTCGATCGGGGTCGTATACTTGCTGAATCGCGAGATGCGGCTTCGGGCAGATCTTGCCACCTGTCGCTGTGCAGTTCCAGTTGCCCGTGATGCGGAGGATACGCTTGTTTTGCGTATAGACCTTCACGGGGCAAGAGGCAGTGCACCCTTGACAGGTGGTTGCGGTCCACTTGCCGGTTTGGTTCGGCTTGTGGGACTCATCGGCTACGGCGGTAAACGGCGTCACCCCCGTCGCTGCCACCGCAGCCAACCCCAAGGCGCTCGCCTTGAGGAATGAGCGTCTATTAATGTTCACTTCTATTTACCCTCTCTCTAGGGCTTCGATTCCCTGCATACCAATGCAACAGCATCGTTTCCCCTGCTACTGCTGTCATTTGAGGGATTAAGCAGTAGAAAACGAGAGAATGCGTATGGAATTATAGCGACGTTTTGGTAAAAGTCACGTAAAGTCAAGCATATATTCGACGAGGTGCAATAATTTCTTGTGCCTAATTAATTTATTGGCTAATACTTGACTTCGTCATATACTTGCTCAACAATACGCACCCGAGGGATTGCGCCCAAAGTGGGCGTTGCTGTCAGGATTGCATTCAAATAAGACGAAAGAGAAGAAACTCATGAAATTCGCAAGGCAATTCACCGGTGAGCTCATCGGTACCTTCCTTATGTGCTTCCTCGGTATCGGCGCTGTTGCCGTGGCAACGCTGTTCGGCGCGCTTACCGGCCCAGGTCAAGTTGGACTTGTATGGGGCCTCGCCATCGCGATCGGCATCTACGTGACACGCAACCTCTCCGATGCGCACTTCAACCCGGCGGTTTCGATCTCGATGATCCTCGCCGGCAAGATGAAGGTTCGCGACCTTCCCGCCTACCTGCTCGGCCAGTGCGCCGGCGCCTTCCTCGCTGCAGGTTCCCTCTGGGTCCTCTTCGGCGATTCCGTGGCGAAGAACCTTTCCAACAACGGACTCACCATGTCCACCAACTCCATCGGCAGCGCGGCCACCATCTGGTGCGAAGTGTTCCCGAACACCGCGAACGGCACCGTGCCCATGATGGTCGGCGCCTTCGCCGAGGGTTTCGGCGTCTTCCTTCTCTGCCTTGTCATCCTGAGCCTGACCTCCGATGAGAACAAGGGCAAGCCGAGCTCGCTTATCGCGCCGCTGTTCATCGGTCTCACCATCACCGTGCTCATCAACGTCATCGGCCCGCTGACCGATGCTGGCCTGAATCCTGCTCGCGACATCATGCCTCGTCTGTGGGCTGCCTGCGTGGGTTGGGGCTCCATCTGCTTTGGCAACAACATCATGGACACCATCTGCGTGTACGTTATTGGCCCGTTCGTTGGCGGCATCGTCGCGGCTCTCGTTTACCGCTACATCTTGAAGCCGATGCACATCAAGAAGAACGACGACGAAGTCGAGGCATAAGTCATTCGACGAGCCCACGGCCGCAGCAGCTACGCGACTCGCTGCGACCTTTTTGTAAACACGCCAAGAGAAGGGACGCGCAATGAACGAGATCATTCAAACGATCCGCGACTATTACGCAGAGAAGAAACTGGGCGACATCATTTCCGTCGAGGGGCTTGCTCCTTCCGACGAGGCGGCCGAGGCGCTCGCGCTTCTCCCCGAGGATATGCGCGAGAACAAGATGCTTCTGGGCTATCCGTTCCCGCCGATGCTTGAGGGCTGCACCGTGCTGGTGCTCGGCGCTCGCAACGGGCGCGACGCTTTCGTCGCCTCGAAGCTTGTAGGCGAGTCTGGCAAGGTCATCGCAATCGAGGGCTGCGCACACGGCGTTGAGAAGGCCGATGGCGTCAAAGAGGAAATCGCCCAAGCGTTCGGCTATGCGAAGTCGAACGTCCATTTCGTGAACGCGGGCATTGAGGACCTTTATGCGGCAGGCATCGCCGACGACTCGATCGATGTCGTCATCGCCAACTGCGCCGTATCGCATAGCCCCTTCAAACTCGAAGTGCTCTCGGAGGTCTACCGCGCGCTAAAGGAGGGCGGCGAATTCTATGAGTTCGACGTTTTCTGCAACCGCCGCCTCGATCCCGAGCAGAAGGCCGATCCCGCCATCGCGGGCGGTCTTTTGGCCGAAACTGGCTATGATCAGGATTTCCGCCGCACTATGCGCAAGGCTGGCTGGGAAGACTTCCGCCATATGAGCTTCCATGCAGTCGAGGTGACCGACGAGGCGGCGGCGAAGGCGAAAGGCGAGGGCACCACCTACGAAGGACGCTATGTTCGCGCGGTTAAAAGCCAGGTCATCGAAGATATCTGCGAGCAGTACGGCCAGTATGCCACCTACGACGGTCAGATCGCGGGCTGTCCAGACTATTTCGATTTGGACGACCATCATCGCTTCTTCACCAATGAGCCGATGAGCGTCTGCAGCAACTCCTGCAGCATGGTCGCCGATACCCGCTATGGGACCCACTTCAAGGTAGATGGCAACCTGCGCCACCACTACGGCGCATTCGGCAAATGCGGTAACGTCGAGCGCATCGTCGAGGAATAGCGGGCTCACCACCCGTTTTCCGAAAGCCCCTTGCAGTTCACACCTGAACTGCAAGGGGCTTTTGCTGCTCTAAGATTATCCTCGGGCGTAGGGTGAGCGCGATGTGGGGGTCTTCCGCTCGTCCTATCTTTGGCTCCAGGGAGATCACCGACCGCCCGTTACACCCCGTAAACAAAACACACGCGGGCGGGGAAATACCTGCTATCATGCCCAAAGGCTCCCATTGTGGGGCCTTTCTTGATGGACTTCGTTTACGGGAAGGTGGGTTCGTGAGACGGCTTGTTAACTTTGCAATCGCAGTGTGCCTTGTGTGCTGCGCGTTGCCCCTCGTCTCATGCAAGGCGCCCGCCCTTTCCGATTGCGACCTGCAGCTTTTCCAAAACGCCTCGGGCACAGGCGATACGCGCGACATCGTCTCGGGCGTGGTGAGTCTGGGCGGCGTGTACCGACAAGGGGACACGGCGGGGCGCGTGGTCTGCCTCAACATCGGCATGAGCGAGACGAGTCCCTGCGATTCGATTTCGATCGAGTCGCTCACCGACGGCGTCCGCGTGGGGAAATCGAGCGGCTCCTGGGAAGACACCGCCAATTACCAGCTTGGCGAAATCGCAAGCGGGGGATACGTGTATTTCGCCGTGCCCGTCGAGCAGGGCGCCGACGAGACGGCTGACGTGGCGGCGTATCGCGCGTTCGGCGGCGTCGAGTTCTGCGTCACGTTCCACAACGGAGAAGACCAGATGAGCTACACGTACCGCATCGTGCCGACCGATAGCTACCTCACATGGGTGAAAGACCCGAAGGGCAACACTTTCGACGGCGCGCGCTTCGAAGTGACGCGGACGGGGGAGTAGGCCGTGGACGAGGATACCGGTTACACCCCACCAAGCGTCCCCGACGCCTTGCCGGCGCCGACGCTCGATGACGCCCGCCGCGCGCTGAGGGACTGCTTCGGCTACGAGGACTTCAGGCTGGGGCAGAAAAGCGTGATCGAGGCGATTCTCGCCGGACGCGATACGCTCGCCGTCATGCCGACGGGCGCAGGAAAGTCGCTGTGCTACCAAATCCCCAGCATCGTCTTGCCCGGGGTCGCGATCGTCGTCTCGCCGCTCGTGTCGCTTATGGGCGATCAAGTCCGTGCGCTCGTGCAGGCAGGAGTGCATGCGGCGTACCTCAACTCGACACTTTCGCCTGCGGCCCAGGGCCGCGTGATCGAGCGCGCGCGAGCAGGCGAGTTCGACATCGTATATGTAGCACCCGAACGGCTCGAAGATGTGCGCTTCGTCGATTTTGCGAGCCACGCACGCATAGCGCTCATCGCCGTCGATGAGGCCCATTGCGTGTCGCAGTGGGGCCAAGACTTCCGCCCTTCGTATCTGCAAATCGGCGCCTTCATCGCGAAGCTGTCGGCGCGCCCCGCCGTCTGCGCGCTCACGGCGAGGGCGACCGAGCGCGTTCGCGATGACATCGTGCGCCTGCTCGGGCTGTCCGACCCCTACCGTATCGTCACCGGGTTCGACCGTCCGAACCTGCATTTCGCTGTCGAGCGCGCGGAGCCCAAGCGCAAGCTCGCGAGGATCGCCGCCTACGCCTTAGAGCACGCAAGCGATTCGGGCATCGTGTACTGCTCGACCCGGAAGGACACCGAGGTCGTATGCGATGCACTCGTGTCGGCAGGCGTGCGCGCAACGCGCTACCATGCCGGGCTCCCCGCTGCCGAGCGCGCAGCAAACCAGCAGGCATTCATCTGCGACGATGCGCCCGTCATGGTCGCAACAAACGCGTTTGGCATGGGCATCGACAAGTCGAATGTGCGCTACGTGCTCCATCACAACATGCCCGCCTCGATCGAGGCGTATTACCAGGAAGCCGGCCGCGCGGGACGCGACGGTCTGCCCTCGGAGTGCCTGCTCTTCTGGAGCGAGAAGGACCTTTCCACCTGCCGCTTCTTCATCGAGCAGGAATCGGCCAATGAGGATCTTTCGCCAGAAGAGGCCGAGGCCGTGCGCCAGACGCGCCGGCGCATGCTCGCAGCGATGGAGGGCTACTGCATGACCTGCGGCTGCCTGCGCGAGTACCTGCTTCACTACTTCGGGGAAGAAAGCGAGGCGGACGGCTCTGTGAGCTGTGGCAACTGCGGCAACTGCGAAGGCGGATTCGAGCGCGTCGACGTGACGGATGAGGCCCGCGCGATCATGCGCTGCGTGCAGGAGCTTCGCGGCGAATGGGGCAAGGGAATGGTCGCCGATGTGCTGCGCGGCTCAAAAAGCGAGAAGGTATTGTCGTTCGGGCTCGATCGCGCGAACGCCTACGGCACGCTTTCCCACGCGTCCGCAGCGCATGTGAAAGACGTGATAGAGCTGCTCGTCGCAGGCAGGTACCTCGACATCTCGGAGGGGAAGTTCCCCAAGGTGGGGTTCGGCCCGAACTTTCGCGCGGCGGCGGCGCCCGAGTTCTCCCTCTTCATGAAGCGCACGGCACGGAAGAGCGGGCGGGCTAGCGCAGGCGGCGGGCATGCGTTCGGCTCGAGCGGCACAAGGAGCACAGGCACTGCGGCGGACAGCGGGTCCAGCGAGCTTTTCGAGCGCCTGCGCGCGCTGCGCAAGCAAATCGCGAACGAGCGGGGATGCGCGCCCTACATGGTCTTCTCCGACGCCGCGCTGCGCGACATGTGCGCCCGCCTTCCGCAGACCGAGGACGAATTCCTCGAGGTGAACGGGGTGGGGCAGACGAAGCTTCTGCGCTACGGGGAGGCGTTCCTCGCCGAAATCGCCGCCTTCGAGAACCGCTAGGCCGCAAGCCCTCTCGGCATTCACCGCACTCGAAAAGTGAAGGGTCTGTGACGAAAAGGGTCCATGCATTGACTCTTGGGCGAGTTGGACGATGATAGATGCCGCTGGCGAGCCAAAGGGGCGCGCAGCAAGCGGGCATCAAGGGATGTCCCAACAAAGGAGATACGTTGACCAGCACGAACATGCATACCATTCGAATTATGAGCCTGATTATCTAGGGCTCGGGTTGCTTGTTTGTTAGCTGCCCGAACCCAAATCGGGCAGCTGATGGTGCATTGAAGCCGGAGGCTGTTTGAGAAAACGCCTCCGGTTTTTTATTTACTCCGCAGATGCTCATCATTCGCACCCTTGCGATTTTCTACCGTCGTTTTCCCAAACAGCCGCCCGCTTTCAAGCAATTTGCGTATCAAGGACATGCGAGAGAAAGCGAGCGAGCAGATCATGTCAAGCACGGCAACGGCGAGCGCTCTGCCCTTCGGGGCAAAGCCTCAGGAGAAAAAGAAGAACTCGACGGCGGAGGTCGTCGCGGCGTCGATGGTCGGCACCGCAATCGAGTTCTACGATAACTACTGCTATTCCATTGCGGCGGCGAGCTATTTCGGCCTCATCTTCTTCACCGACGTCGCGAAGTCGAACCCCGTCTTAGCGACGCTGCTCGCCTTCGTTACCTTCGCTGTGTCGTTTCTGGCGCGTCCGTTCGGCTCGCTTTTGTTCGGTCACTTCGGCGACAAGCTCGGACGCAAGAAAACCCTGGTCGCAGCACTTATGATGATGGGCATCGCGACGTTTGTCGTCGGCCTTTTGCCAGGGTATGACGTCCTTGGTCCCGCATCAGTCGTCCTTTTGTGCGCCTGCCGCGCGTTCCAGGGCGTTGGGCTTGCCGGCGAGTGGTCGGGCGCGGCGCTCGTGGCGACGGAGAACGCGCCGAAGAGCAAGCGCGCGCTCTACGGCAGCTTCCCGAACCTCGGCGCTCCGATCGGATTCTTCTGCGCTTACGGCGTGAACCTCGTGCTCGACACCGTGCTCACGACCGATCAGATGGTCGCGTTCGGCTGGCGCATCCCGTTTTTGCTTTCCATCTTCCTCGTCATCGTCGGCCTCGTCGTGCGCCTGCGCATGGCCGAGACGCCCGTCTTCCAGAAGGCGGCCGCCGAGGACCGCGTCTCGAAGACCCCGCTGCTCGACCTTCGCCACCATTGGAAGCGCGTCGTTTTGGGCACCTGCGCGGTGAGCATCACCTACACGCTGTTCTACCTGCTCGGCACCTGGTCGCTTTCTTACGGCGTCTCCACGCTCGGCTTCTCTCAGCCGCAGTACCTCGGCTTCGAGCTTATCGCTGTGTTCTTCTTCGCCGCGTTCATCGTGGTGGGATGCCTGTGCGCCGACCGCCGCGGCCGCAAGCCGGTGCTCGTGGTCGCAACCGCAGCAACGCTTATGTTCTGCCTGGTGAGCCCGCTGCTTCTCGGAAGCGGCACCGTTGCGGGCGTCATGGCGTTTCTCTGCGTCGGCTTCGTGTGCATGGGCGCGGTGTTCGGCCCGTGCGGGTCGTATCTGCCCGAACTGTTCCCCGCGAACGTGCGCTACTCGGGCGCCGGCCTTTCCTACAACCTCGCCGCGATCGTGGGCGGCGCGTTCGCCCCGACCATCGCAAGCGCGCTCGTCATGAACTTCGGCCTGGGCGCCGTGGGCCTCTACCTCGCCGGCATGGCAGTGGTCTCGCTCGTCGCGCTCGCATTCTTCAAGGAAAGCCGCAACATGGACTACGAGCGCTAGGGAATCCCGAGTGGGGCAGCGCAGTCGCAGGGTGTTGCAGCCGCGTTGCCCCACCGCTTACCGCACGGGTAATTCACCGCTTGCACCCCGGTGGGCAGCGCCCCTCGACGAGGCGTCCTGCCCGCCAAACGAGACGACAGGCGCCCCTTGACCGCCGCGGCTGTTAAGAACGGGTGACTTCGCGTTCTTGCCAGCCGCAACGGGGCTGTCCTTTGCTATCATTTCGGAGATATGCACGAAAGGACGCTTTCATGACCCAACATCTTACCGAACGCGATGTGCGCGATATCGCCACCTACGCGCGCATCGGGCTGACCGACGATGAGCTTGTTCAGATGACAACCGACCTGAACAACATCATCGACACCTTGAAGCCCATCACCGAATTCGACCTCGACGGCGTTAAGCCCACCTTCCACCCGATTGGAAGCCTCTCGAACGTCATGCGCGAAGACGTCGAGCGCGAAAGCTTCACGCAGGAAGTCGCGCTGGAAAACGCACCCAAGCAACAGGACGGCAGCTTTCTCATCCCGTCCATCTTGGGCGAAGGGGGCGATCGCTAATGGGCTTCACCACCGACATGGGCATCGCCGAGATTCAGGCAGGCCTGCGCGCGGGCGACTTCACGGCACGCGAGGTCGCAGAGGCAGCACTTGCGCACGTGAAGGCCGCCGACGAAAAGATCCACGCGTTTCTCGAGCTCACCGAAGAGGCCGCATTCGCCGCAGCCGAGCGCGTCGACGCTGCGATTGCCGCGGGCACCTTCGACGAACTCGGGCCGCTCGCCGGCATTCCGTGCGGCTTCAAGGACAACATGAACCAGGAGGGCACGCACACCACCTGCGCTTCCCACATGCTCGAAAACTACGTGTCCCCTTATACGGCCACGTGCGTGCAGCGCGCGATCGACGCGGGTTGCATCCCCTTGGGCAAGCTCAACATGGACGAGTTCGCCTTCGGCAGCTCCACCGAGTCCTCTGCTTTCGGCCCCACCCACAACCCGTGGGATCTGGAACGCGTGCCGGGCGGCTCCTCGGGTGGCTCGGCTGCGGCGGTCGCTGCGGGCATGACCTGCGTGGCGCTTGGTTCTGACACGGGCGGATCGATCCGCCAGCCCGCAAGTTTCTGCGGCATCGTCGGCGTGAAGCCCACCTACGGCATGGTCTCGCGCTACGGGGTGGTGGCCTTCGGCAGCTCACTCGACCAGGTGGGGCCCTTCGCGCGCAGCGTGGAGGACGCGGCGGCGGTCATGGACGCCATCTGCGGCCACGACGAGCTTGACTGCACCTCGCAGCAGGTGAAAGCCGATTTCCGCGCCGCCTGCAAGCAGGGTATCGAGGGCATGCGCATAGGCATCGTGAAAGAGTTCATGGAAGCGGACGGCCTCACGGCTGAAGTCCGCGAGCGCACGCTCGAAGCCGCCGCCAAGCTCGAAGCCGCCGGCGCTGAGCTTGTCGAGGTCGAGCTTCCGCACGTCGACGCCGCTATCAGCGCCTATTACGTGCTCGGCCCCTGCGAGGCGTTCTCCAACCTGGCTCGCTTCGACTCGGTGCGCTACGGCCTGTGCGACGAGGGCCACAAGGATTTGGGCGGCCAATACGAGTCGAGCCGCGCGAAGGGCTTCGGAGCCGAGGCGAAGCGCCGCATCATGTTAGGCAGCTATCTGCTTTCCGCGGGCGTGTACGAGAAGTACTACTATCCCGCGCAGCAGGTGCGCACGCTGATCACGCAAGACTACACGCGCACCTACGAGAAATGCGACGTCATCTTGGCGCCCGCAAGCCCGCGCACGGCATTCAAGTTCGGCGAGATTTCCGACCCGACGACGATGTATCTCTCCGACGTGTTCACCATCTCGCTCAACATCGCTGGCAACGGCGGCATGAGCATGCCTTGCGGACTCGGTCGCGAAACCGGCCTGCCCATTGGCGTTCAGCTGATGTCTCCCCAGTTCAAGGATGAGAACATGTTCCGCATCGCGATGGCACTTGAGAAGGAATATGGCACCGCCCCCGTGGCGCCCGCGTTCGCGAACGGAAAGGCAGGGGAGTAACGTGAAGAAACTCGAGCAAGTACTGCAAGATTGGGAAGCGGTCATCGGCCTGGAAATCCACACCGAGCTCACCACCCTTACCACGAAGATGTTCTGCGGCTGCAAGCTGGAGTTCGGCGCCGCGCCCAACACGCACACCTGCCCCGTGTGCCTGGGCCTGCCGGGCGCCCTTCCCGTGCCGAACAAGGCAGCCATCGAGTCGATCGTGCTCGCAGGCCTGGCCACAAACTGCGACATCGAGAAGCACTCCATGTTCTACCGCAAGAACTACATGTACCCCGACATGGCGAAGAACTTCCAGACCACACAGGGTCCCGTGGCATTCTGCATGCGCGGCCATCTCGACCTCGACGTCGATGGCCCGGCGGCGAAAGAGCGCACCGACATCGCGGGCCTTGGCGCTGGTGACACTTATGAGAACGTCACCGTGACCGACACCGGCTACACGGCGCACGTGGGTATCACGCGCATCCACATGGAAGAAGACGCGGGCAAGATGATCCACATCGGCGGTGACGAGGGCCGCATCGCGGGCGCCACGCATTCCCTTGTCGACTACAACCGCGCGGGCACGCCGCTCATCGAGCTCGTCACCGAGCCCGACCTGCGCACGCCCGAGGAGGCGCGCCTGTTCATGCAGAAGCTGCGCCAGATCTTCCTTGCCATCGGTATCTCCGACTGCTCGATGGAGGAAGGCTCCATGCGCTGCGACGGCAACGTCAGCCTGCGCCGCCGCGGTTCGACCAAACTCGGCGTGAAGACCGAGCTCAAGAACATGAACTCCTTCAAAAACCTCCACGATGGGCTTGCATACGAGATTTGCCGCCAGGCGGAAGTGCTCGAAGAGGGCGGGCAGATTTACCAGGAAACGCGCCACTGGGACCCCACGATGAAGCACACCATCGTCATGCGCGTGAAGGAGACGGCGGACGACTACCGCCTGTTCCCCGAGCCTGATTTGGCACCTTACGACCTCTCCGATGAGTTTATCGAGGGCGTTCGCGCCAAGCTGCCCGAACTGCCCGACCAGAAGGCGGCGCGCTTCGCCGAGCAGTTCGGCCTGTCGTCCTACGATGCCCGTCAACTGGTGGAAGGCGATGAGACCGCCGACTTCTTCGAGAAGTGCATGGAGGTCGCGGGCGAGGACGCCGACAAGCTCGCCAAGCCTGTCGCCAACCTGGTCATCAACGACATCGCTGGCTGGCAAAACGCAAACGAGAACGCCAATCTCACCGAAAGTCCGCTTTCACCTGCGCGCGCCGTCGAACTCGTTAGGCTGCTCGCCGAGGACACCATTTCCTCCAAGCAGGCCAAGGAGGTTTTCGCAGCCGTCATGGACGAGGACAAGGATCCTGCGGCCATCGTGGAAGAGCGCGGTATGAAGCAGGTGTCCGACACCGGCGCGATCGAGGCGGTCGTCGAGGCGGTTATCGCCGCGAACCCTGACGAGGTCGCGCGCTACAAAGACGGCAACACCAAAGTCATCGGGTTTTTCGTCGGCCAATGCATGAAACAGATGCGCGGCCAGGGCAATCCGAAGGTCATCAACCAGCTTCTCGCGAAGAAGCTCGCTGAATAAAGCCTCCGACCAGGGGCTTTCTAGAAGAACACATTGATTCGCCGCGCCCAGGGGCTTTCTCCTCGGGCGAGACACGTACTAAAAGGAGCAAACGTGAACGCGCGCGATATGCATGCCGAAATGGCGCGATGGATAGAAAATGTGACGGAGCCCGAGCTTGCCGCCGAGCTCTCGCGCATGGCGGCGGCGGCAAAGGCGGGGGATGAGTCCGCGCTCACCGACGCCTTCTTCCAGGACCTCTCCTTCGGCACCGCGGGCCTTCGTGGGACGCTCGGCGCCGGCACGAACCGTATGAACGTCTACACGGTGGGTCGCGCGACGCAGGGTTTCGCCGATTACCTGAACGCGCATTTCGAGAACCCGAGCGTCGCCATCGCGCGCGACAGCCGCAACAACGGGGAGCTCTTCGTGCGCACGGCGGCCGCGATCTTTGCGGCAAATGGCGTGCACGCTTACGTGTATCCGCGCATTTCCCCAGTTCCCACGCTTTCGTGGGCCGTGCGCGATTTGGGCTGCTCAGGTGGCGTGTGTGTCACGGCGAGCCACAATCCCGCAGCCTACAACGGCTACAAGGCCTATGGGCCCGACGGTTGCCAGATTACGAGTGAGGCCGCCGCGGCTATCTCAGCTGCGATCGAGGGCACTGACATCTTCTCTGAGGTGAAGTCCGTCGACTTCGATGCGGCTCTTGCGGCGGGCGACATCACGTGGATTGATGACGCGGTCCTCGAGCGCTACTTCGACGCGGTTCTTTCGAAATCGGTAAGCAACCTAAGCGCCGACGAGGTCGCGAAAGCGCCCTTGAAGCTTGTATACACCCCGCTCAACGGCACGGGGCTCGTTCCCGTGACAACGGTGCTTAAACGCGCGGGCATCACCGACATCACCGTCGTGCCCGAACAGCGCGAGCCCGACGGGAATTTTCCGACCTGCCCGTATCCCAACCCTGAGATCCGAGAGGCCATGCAGAAGGGGATCGAACTTTGCGAGCGCGTGCACCCCGACCTATTGCTCGCGACCGACCCCGACGCCGACCGCGTGGGCGTCGCCGTGAAGGATGGCGAGGACTACCTGCTGCTCACCGGTAACGAGATGGGTGTCCTGCTGCTCGATTACATCTGCCGCATGCGTGCTGAGCGCGGCGAGGACCTTTCCCAAAAGGTGGCCGTCACCACGATCGTTTCGTCCGCCATGGTCGATGCGCTTGCTGCAAAATACGGCTTTGAACTGCGCCGTTGCTTGACCGGCTTCAAGTACATCGGCGACATCATCACCGAACTCGCCGACGCGGGGCAGGCCGACCGCTTCATCTTCGGCTTCGAGGAGAGCTACGGGTATCTTTCAGGCGACCATGTGCGCGACAAGGATGCGGTGAACGCGAGCTTGCTTATCTGCCAGATGGCGCAGGATTACAAGCTGCAGGGGAAAAACCTCGCGGATGCGATGCGCGACCTGTACGCCGAGCACGGGTATTGGCTTAATCGTACCGTTTCGGTGTCGTATCCCGGTGCCGAGGGGGCAGCTGCTATGGCGGCGATCATGGAGCGCTTGCGCGCGGAGGAGCCGGGCGAGATTGCCGGCCTTATGGTAGAGGGCGTCGTCGACTACCAAGATGCGGGTACGGGGCTTCCGCCCGCGAACGTCGTCGAATTCCGCCTGGCGGGCGGTAACAAGGCCATCGTGCGCCCGAGCGGCACCGAACCCAAGATCAAGCTTTACGTGTTCGCGAAAGACACGACCCGCGAAGGGGCTGAAGCACTGCTCGACAGCATCGAAGCTTCAGGCCGCAAGCTGCTTGCATAAGGCCGCAGCAGGGAAGGCGCGATGCAAGCTCGCACGGGGCCGAAGCGGGGAAGGCGCGGAGCCGCAAATTGCTTCACTGCGGCCCTATGCAGCGACAGAGAACAAGCTGCTCGCACGGGGCCGCAGTGAAGAGGAGACGCGGAGCTTCCCAGTCCGGAGCACGCTTGCCACAAGGGCTGCTGCCCCTGCGATCGCTTCGTTTTGGGGACGCCATCGGGCTCTCTCCCTTCAGCCCATCTCGCCGAAAACGAGCCCGTCGTGGACAAATATTGTCGATATGCGAGGAGTTTCCTACTACTAACTTTCTTCCATCAATTCCGACCTGGGCAAACGTAGGGCGAAGAGAGAAGGGTCCTCCCCGCCGTCAGATTTCGACTCACATATCGACGCTTTTTGTCCCCGACAAGACGTTTTCAGCGAGACTTGCATGGGGAATCGCTCCCCGGCACCGCGTCTCAAAAATTTTCGGAGGCCCATGCCGTGCGCGAGGAGAATAACACCGATTGCGCTGCACCTCCGTACGCTCGACTTTAGGCATATTCCTCAATAAGCTAAGTCGAATCTCCTCTTTTCATTTTTGATAGGTAAGGCTATCATTTTTGCTAGATTTAGCTAGCAAAAATGATAGATAGGATGAATATGTTCAGGAGAGAGCTATCGCGAACACTCGAAGAACGACTCCGCGAGCCTCGCTCGTTCATCCAAGTCGTTATGGGGCCTCGGCAGACCGGCAAAACCACGGCAATCAAGCAGGCCGTCAAAGCGACGGGATTGCCTGTTCGAGTTGCGAGCGCGGACAGCGCAATCGAGCTAGGAGCCGATTGGATCGAACTGGAATGGCGCCAAGCGAGAAACATGGCAGAGCGTGGCACAAAAGCGGTACTCGTCCTTGACGAAATACAGAAAGTCGCCCAGTGGTCGCAAACCGTCAAGCGGCTGTGGGATGAGGATAGCTGGAACGATGCTCCGCTTTTGGTGATTCTATCAGGCTCATCGAGCTTGCTTATCGGCAGTGGTCTTTCCGAGTCGCTGGCAGGAAGATATGAGCTTCTGCGTTCAACGCATTGGAGCCTGTCCGAAATGTCCGAAGCGTTCGGCTACAACCTTTCCGACTATCTCGAATTCGGCGGATACCCTGGTGCCGCGATCCTTAAGAGCGACGAAGACCGCTGGCGCGAATACATGCGAGACTCCATCGTCGAGTCGACGATTTCGCGAGACGTTTTACAGATGGAAAACGTAAGAAAGCCTGCGTTGATGCGCGCGCTTTTCGAGCTCGGAGCGCAATACTCTGCGCAAGAGCTGTCGTATCGAAAGATACTCGGCCAGCTCGACGACAAGGGCAACACCGACACCATCAAGCACTACCTCGACCTTCTGTCAGGAGCAGGAATGATAAGTGGCCTACAGAAGTTTGACGACAAGCCTATAAAAGCAAAAGCCTCTTCACCACGGTTGATGGTTCACGACCCCGCGCTCATGACCTCGATGTGGCACGGAAAAGGGAGTCTTCTCGAAGACCCGGATCTCTACGGACATCTCGTTGAAACGGCGGTCGGCGCATACCTTATCGCACGCTCGGCGATAGACGGCTTCGACCTTTACTGGTGGCGCGATGGTGACTTGGAAGTTGATTTCGTCCTAAGGCGAGCGCGAGATATCACCGCAATAGAGGTGAAAAGCGGGCGCGTAAGCAAAAGCGGCATGGGCGCATTCTGCAAAGCCTATCCGAAGGCGAGCCCGATAATTGTTGGCGATCGGAATACTCCCCTCGAAGACTTTCTGCGGGGGAAAGTGCCTCTCTTTTAAGGTTGAATCGCAGGAGCAAAGCCCGCAGGTGCCTTGCGCACAATCCGCGCGTTGCGCCTATTCGCTGTCGCAAAACACCTGACGTCGTCGCATACTTTCGCGTGAAATTGCAGTATTATGTAAATTTGCATTGCGCGGCGGCAACCAAGCCCGCGCGATAACTTGGTTGGGATTTCAGGGGAAAGGCACCTATGGACTTCAACGCTTGGCTCATTAAAGCCAGTGGGCAGATTGACGGTTTTCTGTACACCTACATCTTGCTCGCCCTGCTCGTCATCGTGGGCATCTACTACACCATCCGCACCAAGGCGGTGCAAATTCGCTACATCAAAGACATGTTCACACAGATCACCGAGAAGAAACATGTCGAAGGGAAGCGCTCCATCTCGTCGTTCCAGGCGCTCATGGTGTCGACCGCGAGTCGCGTGGGCACGGGTAACATCGCAGGCGTCGCCACCGCGCTTGCCACTGGCGGCCCGGGCGCCGTGTTCTGGATGGGGCTTATGGCCATCGTGGGCGCGGCTTCCGCGTTCATCGAGTCTACGCTCGCGCAGATTTGGAAGGTTCGCGGCAAGGACGGCGAATTCCGCGGCGGCCCCGCATACTACATCCATCAGGCGCTCGGCAGCCGCAAGCTCGGCGTGCTGTTCTCCGTGCTCTTAATCTTGTGCTTTGCTTTCGGCTTCAACGGCTTGCAGGCCTTCAACGCCACAAGCGCGCTTGAGTACTACCTGCCCGGCGAGGCTATGCCGAAGGCGGCGATCGCGTCGGGAATCGTGCTCGCAGTGATGACCGCCGCTGTCATCTTCGGCGGAACGAAGCGCATCAGCGTCATCACGTCAATCGTGGTTCCCATCATGGCCATCGCCTACATCGCCATCGCGCTCTGGACGACCATCACCAACATCACGTGGTTGCCCCAGGTCTTCGCGCTCGTCTTCTCCTCGGCGTTTGACTTCCAGTCGATTTTCGGCGGCTTCACGGGCTCGGTCGTCATGCTCGGCATCAAGCGCGGCCTGTACTCCAACGAGGCCGGCATGGGCTCCGCGCCGAACGCCGCCGCCACCGCAAGCGTTTCCCACCCGGTCAAGCAGGGCCTCGTGCAGAGCCTTTCGGTCTACATCGACACGCTGCTCATCTGCACCTGTTCGGCTATGATGGTGCTCGTATTCTACGTGCAAGACCCTGCCGCGGCGGCAGACCTCAACGGCATGCCGCTCGTGCAGATGGCCGTGAACAACTCCGTCGGCGAGGCGGGCATCCACTTCATCACATTCGCCATCTTCGCGTTCGCGTATTCGAGCCTCATCGGCAACTACTTCTACGCCGAAAGCAACCTGCGCTTCATTAAGGGCGACAGCAAGATGCTACTCACGGTGTTCCGCATCGTGTGCCTGCTCGTCATCTTCTACGGCGCGACGAACAACTTCGATCTCGCGTGGAACTTGGCCGACATCTTCATGGGACTTATGGCAATCATGAACCTCGTCGCCATCCTGTTGCTCGGCAAATGGGCGCTCGCTGCACTCGACGATTACTCCGCACAGCGCAAGGCCGGCAAGGACCCCGTATTCGTCGCCGACGACATTCCCGGCATGCCCAAAACCGACTGCTGGCATCTTGAGGAGGTGCGCGACTTCGGCGAGCCGCCCGTGAAGGAATACCTCGACGAGGCAATCGAGACCGACTACGTGGGCCTGAAGTAGAAGGCGGGAAAGAGGCAGAACCAGAGGCTGAGGCCAACATCGAAAGAGTAGCCGAGACGGAAGTCGCTGCCGTGGCAGCGGCAGAAGCCGAGCCAGAACCCGAACCAGTAGGTTGTTCCCGAACTACGGTTATACAGAAACATCCTTAAAGGAAAGAGCGGAAGTTCCTATAATTTAAGGCACATATTGCTCGCGCCGTATCAAGGGAGGCTGACAATGGATCGTGCAGAATTCATGGCTCTGGAATCCTCGAAAAAGGCCGATGTGCTCAACGCGCTTATCGACGAGGGGAAAAGCCAAAAAGAGGCCATGGGCGCCGTCGGCGTCACCATCAAGGACCTCATGGTAACGCAGGTTTTCTTCTCGAAGACGGAAGGTCGCTTCAACGCGAACGCCGTGGGCGGTTACTCGAATTTCCACAGCGACTCGACGGGCGAAGCTGCAAAGTAGCTCATCGCACGGTACAATCTCATTCAGACCGAAAGCGGAGGCTGCCGCACGATGTGACAGCCTCCGCTTTGCATATTGAGCGAGAAACCATGGGTCTTCCAGAACGGGAAGGGGACGGGGATGCTGCACGAGCTGCGGCGTCCCGGGCGCCAGCTTGCAGCCAAGGCTAGATTGCAAGCTGCATATAACTCATGCACAAAGGCTCCACGCCGAAGGTGATTTCGCGCGCGATGTAGGGTGCGATATCGCAAACGAGCGCGGCGGTAGCCCCAATGGCTGCGCCCCATAATGGTCCGGTAAGTATGCGCGTGCAGGCGACGTTCTCGTCTTCGCAGTCGCTTACCAGGGACGACACAACCGTGAGGGCTGCCCCCGCGCCAATACCAAGCAGGGCCCCGGTTATGATGTGCACGAAAACGTCGGCATCCGAGCCATGAACCGTACCTGCAGTAATGATCTCTATAAGGGCAGGCAGGCACGCGATCACGACCGCTGACAGGGCGTTGGCGGGGCATCTCTCGGAAACCGCGCAAACAACGAGCACGGCAAGCGACACGGCGAAAGCAAGCGCGTTGAGCTCGCAGAGCGCGTCCGCGTCGACGAACACCGCGCCGATAACGCGCGTGCAGACAAGGAGCGCAATTGTAACCGCAGTAAAGTTGGCGCACCCCATCGAGCGCGACATGAGCATCCCGAACAGGGCTTCGGTTGCATGCGAGAGGCGGGCCTCAATAGCATTCAGGCCCCTGAAAAAACGCTCCATCTCAACGTCGATTTCGTCATCGCGTTCGTCGTAATCATCGTCGAAGAGGCTATCGAATATGCTGCCGCGAGAATGGTAGCGGGTGCCGCCCATGCCACCCGCACCACTGCGACGTCTCCCGTCACGTTCGTGTTCGTCCTTGGCGGGGTTGCCATCATCGCGAAATGCCTCATCACTGCAAGTTTCGTTGCCCGTGCCGCCGCCCTCATTGCGAAATGCGCCATCGCTGTAAGATTTGTCGCAGGTGCCGTTTCTGAAATCGCTCATAGCTTTCCTTTCGTTTTCGGGGCTTCTGCCAAACACATGGAAAACAAGCGAGGGTTTTTCTGGAAAACGAAGGGCGGGACGGCTAGGGGAAATGCACTGACGAGCAAGTCGTGTCGTAACGAGGGAATGACCTGATGAGTGCAGGGGCATCGTGAAGAAACGCCTCTTTTCAGCGACGTGTCATGGCGCGAGGCGAAAACGTGCGCCATTCCGCCCTTCGCGCAACGTACAATGAGCCATGCGATAGTGAGGGCTTTGCGGGAAAGGTACTGCCGTGCCAACAGATGAGTTCGCCGAGCGCGAATGCGACGTTAACGACGGAGGTGCTGCTGGCGAAAGCGCCGCCGATGAAGCCAAGGCTCGACGCCGTGCTGAGCGGGCGGCTCTTCGCGCCCAGCGCAAACAGCAGAGCGTGCGACGGGGACGCCAGGACGCCGAATGGGATGGCTTGCCTTACTCGGATGCGTTGCTGCAAGAGGGCCTTAATCATGCGCGCACAATCGCCGAGAAGCGAATCAAGGGTGAGCCCCGTGGCGCTAACGACTGGCTCGACAACGACACAGAAGTGAAGCTTGCGCTGCTCGCCAAGGCGGGAAAGCTCGCGCGGGAGTGCCTCATCGAGGCGCATCTCGACGCCGCGTATGCCGCCACCAGGGGATACAAACGGCTATTCGAAGCGCATGATTTGGGCGCCGAGTATCATCATGCAGTGCGACTCGCCGTGGAGGACTCGATCGACAAGTTCAACCTGACGCAAGATCACGTGCTGAACAGCTGGGTCTCGACGAACAAAAAGCCTGTGGAGCGCCGCTTGTGCGAGTGCTATGCGCAGAAGACGGCGCTTCGAAGCGAACATGAGGCGCGGAAATACTTCGCGATCGTCAAGGCATATCGAAAGCTCGAGGATTCGCTGCAGGGCGCGCGCAAGCCAACTGAAGAGGAGCTGCTCGGTGCCCTTGCGGCGCATACCGCAACGAGGGGGATGGACCGCGAAACCATGCTCGATATCCTCGACCGAGGCTCGGATGGGGTGCACAGGGTGACGTTTTCCGCCGCAGCACCGCGCGGGTGCGAGGAAGGTGCCCCGAGAAAGCGCGCGGGCGTTGTTCCCTTGGCGAAGCTTGCGGCGAGTGATTCGGGTGCTGCGCGCGTCATCGATGTTGCAAGCGCCACGAATCCGGCGAGCTCCGCAGCGCTCGAAAGCCCCACGGGCGCGACAAGTACTGCGAGCTGCGCAAACGATGCGCGCGACGCGTCAACCGCAGCTAGGGTGTCGCCCGTAGCTGGAGCATCGCCCGCCGACAAGGCCGCCGCCCGCGATCCCGAGGCGCTTCTCTTCCGAAATGGTGTCGAGCAGGACATGACGCCCGTCGAGCGCGCCGTGTACCGGGCGCGCATAGCCCCCATTATCGACGCCGACGCTCGCGCGCAAACCCTTGCGAAAACGGCCGAGCAAATCCGCTTGTCATGTGGGCTTCCGATGATGCAGGCCGATCGCGTGCGTCGCATCGAGCTGCGCCTGCGAGAGCGATTCGTGCTCGGCGGCGAGCTCGGCGTGTACTCGGGCGCTGAAACTTCCACCTGGTTGCGCCAAGAGCGTTCGCGCTTCCATAGCGATTACTGGCTTTTGGACCTGCTCGCGCTACGTCTCGCCGAGGTGCTTCCCAAGCATTCATCAGGCCCCAAAGCAAAAAGCGGGGAGGAATCGACACCAGACAAACGCGCCAGGGGCGTCACGCGCGACGACTGCTACAGCATGCTGCTTGCTGCGACCGTGAAGACGGACGACTTGTCGGGCAAAATCACAAACGGCTACGCAAAGGCGCTTCGGGAGAACAGGAAGCTCTCGGAGGATGCGGCGAGAAAGGAAGGCCGACTTCGAGCATACGAGGAATACCTTTCCGACCCGCTCGCCGTCGTGCGCGGCAGCATACTCACTCAGGTTCCTAAGGATGCATTCCCCGACGATGACCCCTGGCGGGCGTTTCTGTGGTATTTCTTCTTCGACGAGGCGACCGATATCGAAATTGAAGAATTCGCAACAGCGCTGAAAGATGCGCTCATCCACGATGCTGCCGTCACTGGCGCAAGCGAGTATGTCGCCTCGACGGCGCGCGCGTACGTGGCGAAAAGGCTGCTCACATCGGCGGCATCGCGCGGTGACGGATGGGCTCGCACGCTCGAGCACGCGTTTGACCTCATGCTGTGTTGGATGCTCGACATCGATCGCGCCGACGATGAATCGGTGGCGCTTGCCCACGACGGCCTGCTCACGGGCGGCGGCGAGGCGCCCTTGCCAAAGAAGCCGAAAGCGGGTCGGGTGCTTTCGTTCGATGCGTACCTTGCAGACGGCGTGGTGAACTCCGAGATCGAAGAGGGCCGCGAGCTGCGCGTTCATCCGTGGCTTCGCCCTCGCATCGGCATCGGGCACGCGTTCGAGAAGAACGAATGCCGCCAACTAGGGTGCCACCGCGAAGAGTTCGCAGGAGAAGAAGCCTGGGGCGTCATGAACCTCCCAGGGCAGCAGGAAAGCAAGGCGCACGGTGCCGACGGGCGCGCACAAGACCCCGTTTCCCGGGAACACTCCTTGTTGCTGTACGCGGGAAGCGAATCGCGAGCAAGAGAAAACAGGTGGCTCGCCTTCGACCTGGCATCTTCGAACGGCACGCTTATCGTGCGCTCGAATGCCAATGGAAGCGTCACCAACGTGATCGTCGGCTTCGGGGCGAACAACTACCGCGATGCGCGAGCGCTTTCGTTCGGCGCAACGTGTTCGGATGACGAACAGCTTCTGCGCGAGACGGCCAAGCGGACAGGTGCTGCGATCCAGATGCAGGGTGCGCCTATCATGCCTGGTGATATGCTTGTTTTCGGCTTTGCCATCCTCGAAGACCCCAGCGGCGCGGTTTCGTTCGGCGCGAGAAACGGCGCGCTGTGCCTGCGCGTCCGCGATGCCTAACGTGTGCAAGGCCTCGCAAGCGCACGATCGGCACGCTAGCGAATCGAAACGTTTACCCAGCCCGAATGCGGCGAGAGCGCGATGCGGCTTCCTTCGACGAGCGCGCAACTGAGGCCCGGGCGCAGCTCAAACACGTTCGTGGTCGAAAAGCTCGGTTGCTGCACGTAGAGCGAGCGCTTACCTCGGTTCGTCGCGATCCAGCGATCGCGGTCGCTTTCGTCGGGACGCACGTCAAGGCTGCCGAGCGCACGGTGATCGCAGGTGCGGGCATCGTGCGCGTCAATGCGCGTCTCTGCATTGCAGGTATAGAGAATGAGGCAATTTGCGCATGTGGGGGCACCGCCTGCACGAGGCGTGTTGCTGACGTATTTCATAATAGCTTCCTAAGCTTTTTCTGCGAGGCTGTTGACTGGCGAAGGGCTGCGCCGCCGTTTATGCAAAGCCGTTTTCCCGAAGCCATACCTTGGCAGGTGGAAAACCTTCCTTCTGGCGTGTCTCGTCCCTTTCAGCAGATTTCCTGATGAAGGAAAGCCCAAGCTCGCGGTTTTCCTCGACGCGATGAATCGTACCCTGCGCGACATACGACCCGGAGTACAGAGCACGCCCCAAGAAGAACTGCGCCACCACAGCGCCCTTCGCCGCCGCCTCGCCCATGAACAACATGACGTCGACTTCCGAATACTTGATCGAGCTGCCGCCGAGATTGTCGCGCGCGCAAATGGCCAGGTAGTACAGCGCGCTCACGCAGCCTTGGCGTGCGAGGCGCTCGAAGACGCCGACGGCCTGCGCGTAACGTCCGGAGTTGAAGTCATCGAGCGCTTGCGCGAGCGTGCCGCCCTCAAACGACGGCGCATCCTGCGCGAGAATCCGCCCGCCACCGAGCGCCGCATTCAGTCCCAGCAGATGGAGCTCACGGTGATACGAAGCCCTATCGCGCGGCAGAGCGTTTTGCAGCTGCGAGGTGGTCGGACGCCGCGAGGCGTCGATCGCCAAACACGCGCCGAGTGTCACGCGAAGCTTCGCGTCGAACGCGTCGAACGCCGCACGCACCGCCTTTTCAATCGCGGCAGGGGGCTCCTCGACACCATAGGTGGAGCGCAGCGTTTCGGCGATGTCCCTTTTCAGGAAGGCAACTGTCTCGGTATCGTGCGAAAAGTCGTTTAACGCGTCTTCGGCGAGGTAGATGCCCAGCTCGCGCCCCTTCTCGATAAAGCCAGGGGACGGCACGACCGACTGCTCGTGTGCCGTGCGCTCGCGCTCGTCGGTCCAAGCAGGGTCGTAGCGAAGCGTGCCGTCGCTTTGGGCAACCGCACCATACGCAGGCGGCTTGTTCTCGCCAGCAAGAAGCGCGAGCAGCGTGGCCGCAAGCGAATACGCGTCACCACCCGGGCCGGCGTCCCGACTCATCGGAAAGCAGCTTTCCGGAGACGAGAATCCCTGCGTGCCCCATCCGAGATGCGCCTGGCCACGCGAGCTTTGCGCGATGCCGAAGTCGATGAGCCGCGTGTTTCCCGTCGAATCGAGGAGAATGTTGCTTGGCTTGACATCGCGGTGAACGACGCCCTCGCGAAGCTCCGACTCGGCCGTGGCAAGAAAGCCGACAATAGGAGAGAGGGTCGAAAGCGCTTCTTCAACCGTCATTTTCCTTCCCATGCGGCGAAGCTTTTTCGCGAGGGTGTCACCCTCGAGCCACTCTTCGACGATGCAGCTTTTCTCGCAGGTGCCGAAGGGGGACGGGGTGCAAACGGTGCCGTGCGCGAGCGCCTGGGGAAGCACGCGGAAGTTCGAGAATCGCGCAAGGGTTCGCCATTCGAGGTCGCATTCCTCGCTGTTTTCGAACACCTTCACCGCAACGGGAATCCCGTCAGGCGTACGCGCCTTCACGATGGTTGCTTGTCCGCCGCGGCTTGTCACCTCCTCGAACGCGAGGTTTTGCGGAGCTTGTCGAATGTCGTTGCGCTCGGGAGGCGCTGGGGTGAAGAGCAGCCCGGATGAGGGGTCGATACGGGATTCCGACTCGGCGGCAGCGCCCGTTCCGGTGAGAAGTTCTTGGCTCATGGTCAACCCCTTTTGCGCGCGGCCTGCCCTCGTTTTCGGCAGCTTTCTTACTACGCTAAGGATAGCGTAACTACCACGCGACGGTCGTTCTTGGCGGCGCTTTCGGAAAAGACGCCCGTATCCATGGAGGTCGCGCCCTCATCGCCGTGGCCGATCGCCTCGATGAAACTGGGGCTGACGCCCGCCGCGACCAAAGCCTCGCGCACGGCTTCGGCGCGACGCTGGCTCAGGTCGACGAGCTCATCGCTTGAGAAGGCGGGGGATGCGGCGGTGTACCCCTCGACAAGCACGGTGGCGCCGTGGTTGTCCATGATGGTGCTCGCGAGTTCGGCAAGCGTCGCCGTTGCTTTGTCGGGGTCAATGAACTCGGCGGAGTCGCCCACAAAGGCAAGCACCGTCTCGTTGAGCACGACCTGGGCACTTTGGTTGTGCTCAAGGTGCGGGAAGGTGAGCGAATCCTGCGCAAAGTCGACGGTCAAAACGTTAGGCAGCTCGGAGTCGCAGTTAAGACGCGTGAGCACGTCGGGCTCGACGATGGCCACGCCGCCGCCTGCTTCAACGAGGGTGGGGTAGAGGCTTTGGAGCTTCGCCGCGACGGAATTCGGGATAACCTGCTCGCCGCTCGATTGGCCAAGCCCATAGAAGTGCACCGTGATGTCGGCGAAGTTCGCAAGAGCGCCCATGTTTGCCAGCTGGCTCGCGATGTCGTTGGCATCAGCGTTCACAAGGTCGCTCGATCCCACCAAAAGTCCTGTGGAATTCAAGCCCGAGCTGACCACGTTGATGACCATCTTCGAGCCGTTGTTGTGGGCGCGCAACTCATTGGCAGCATTGTTGAGCGCGGAAAGCAGGTCGACCTCACCAGTTTGGGCGCGGGACGCGCACACGCTTGTGAAGTAGTCGGCCAAGAAGGAATCGATCTCTTTCTCCTGTCCTGCCTGGGAGTTCTTCGTCGTGGCAAAGGTCTTGCCACGTGGGGTGGAACCAGCATCGCACGTGAGATACCCTGCGTAATTTCCCTGTTCAATAGCTGCCTTCGGGTAGGCGAGGCACGTTGCGGGAATGCGGAAGGCGCTGTTTTGGCTCGCGGAGGTGACGACCATGCAGCTCACCGGTTCCGCGATGGCGGACGCATCGACCCCCGCAGGATCGATCGCATAGCTTCCAGGAACGCTGCTCTGAGCGCCGGTTGAGCTTTCGGATGCGCAGCCCGTAGCGAAGGTTGCGATGAGGAATGCGAGCAAAAGCGATGCTGCGATGACTGCCGCGCGGGCGGGGAAGGTGCTCGCGATGTTGGTGGCGCTCTTTGCGTTCGTACTGTTCGTGGTGATCATGGCTTCTCCTTTACGCTGCTTTGGCCTGATTGGAAAGGGGGTTTACTGGGTTAGTCGCGCCCTCGTCGGGGGCTTCGGCGCGCTCGGCGCTCGCAACGCCGTCAGCGGCAGGGCCGACATCAACGCGGTCCGCGACGTCGGTTCCCGCACCAGGAGTCGCGACGCCAGCCCCCTCGTCAAGGGTCGCACCCGCCGCCTCACCCGCCGCAAAGGCCTTCTGCCCAGCGACAACTGCACCAGGGAACTTCTCACCGATGCGCGCCTCGAAGCTGTGGGAAAGCGCGGCGAACTTGTCGCGCTCGGCCTCGCGCTGGACCTCGATTTCGTCCACGAAGCCAATAAAGCTGTTGTAGCTGTCGTCGGATTTCGCGACGAGCTGCTGAAACACCTGCTCGCACGACTCCTTCGCCGCCGCAATGCTCTGGTGTCCGGCAGCGAGCGCGGCGCGGGCGGCTGCGGAAATGGCTTCATCGATGTGATTCTCAATGATGTACATGCGCTCGATTTCCGCCTGCAACGCTTCGGCTTCCGCACGAATGCCAAGGCTCTTGATGAGAAATGCCGCGATTGCCTCGCCAAGCGCGATACCTGCCATGATCAGGACGAACGCCATGCCGTCGATCGAGAGGCCGGAAACAACTTCCCCCGAGACGCTCGTTGTGGTCGAAGCGGCCTCGGTGGTCGCGCGCAAAAAGGCGCCAGCCAGAGCGACGAAGAGCGAGCCTGCCAGAGCGCACGCGGTGGCGCCCTTCTCGCCGGCAGCAAGCTTCTCAGACGCCACCCAGGGGAGAATGATAAGCAAAAGGCTTTGGGCAACGGCGACAAGTCCCGCAAAGAAGTTGTTCGGCGTGAAGGTGCCGAACGGGTCCACATCGAGGAACACGCACACAGCCGAATAGTCGAGGCCCGCATTGGCCAGCGCTAGCATAAGGAGAAGCGCCGTGCTCGTAATCTTGTTCACCATCTACTCCTTCTCGGGGTTCTTGCGCGATACGCGCGGTGCACGCGTCCCTCGGGACGCACGCTTCGGGGAAATGCGCTCCAAGCGCTGCTCAGCCTGGATAATCTGGCAACGAAGGGCCGCGCGGTAGGTCGATTCCATCGTTTCGGCGTAGCGCGTGAGGGCCTCTTCGATTTCCGCGAGGTGCCTCTCGGCGGTGCAGGCCGTTTCGTGGCAGAAAAGCCCCTCGCCAGTCTTGAAGAAGGTGGCGTAGCTATCGGAACATGCCAGCTGGCGGCCGCGCTGCTCGTCGTAGTCGGGCGCATCGGGAATGACAAGGCCGATGCTTGCGGCCGGGTCGCCGATTTCCTTCTTCGAAGCGGACGGGGAGACCGACATGCGAGCGGGGCCTTCTGGCAGCGTGGTCTTCTCCTTGAACAGGCTCATCTCTTAGCCCTCCTTCTCGGTGACGTCGATGTTTCGCGTGCCTAAAACGCCGACGAGGTTGTAGGGCGGCTGGAGGTTGCCGCGGCGGGCTGCCCACTTGATGTGCGTGTCGCTGAGCACTTCGTAATTGCAGGCGGTGAAGGCATGGCGCGCTTCGAGGGCTTCCGACGTGCGGTTCACCATGCGATCTGCACGCGTCTTCATGGAGCGCCAAACCGACAGCTCGCCCTCGGCACGGCGTGCGACCGCTTCGCGTTTTGCCAGCTGAATGGCCTTATCGTGCTGTTTGATCGCCTCGCGATCGGCTTCGGAGAGCGAGGAGATATTGCGATCGTCGACGTGGACGGGCGCATCGATCGCCGCGCGGGCTTCACCGACAGCGCCGTCGAGGCGGGCACACATCTCCTCGCATACCGCCTGCACCTCTTTCGCCGTGTTCATCACGCGGCTTAACTGGATTTCTTGAAGATTCTGGTCGCTGCGCGCGGATCCTTCGAGCTTCGAGAGAAAGGGCGAATTGCAAACGTGGTCGGATGCTTTCTGTCTGACCTGCTTCGACCACAGAATGCCGCTGATGGCTGTGGTCCACTTCTTCGGCGAGAAGATCGCCCTGTTCGTGATGCGAATGTTGCGGTCGAGCTTGTCGAGCTCCACATCGATCCACTCCAAAGCCTCCTCGCACTCTTTGATTGTCGTGATCGACGTCGGCTTTTTGACTTTGCCCATAGCGTGCTCCTTCCAGTAAGGGCGCTTGTCGAATGAGCCGCTTTCGCGTCTCGCCCTTAACATGGAAAACGAGCACAAGTTTTTCTGGAAAGTTGGGAAGGGTGGGGAGGATATCGCCCCGAGAGCTATTCGTCGGCCTCCGAAGCAACTTCGCCCATCTTCTCCAGGCTTTCCACGAAATCCGCGATGAGCGCGGCGGACTGATCGCACACAAAGACGCGCTCGCGGTTGTCGATGGCAACTTCCTTTACGATGCCCGCCTTGACCAGCTGGCGCATCGCCTCGTTCGTGGCGCCGTAGCTCTTCCCGATGCAGCTGGCAGCATGCCGCGTGGCCAGCTGGGGAATAGCCAAGAACAGATCGAGCAGCTTGTCGGTCGCCGAGTTTGCGGGAATCTTGAGCCCGCACGACCTCCAGTTTTCGCGCAGCTTGCTCACCTTAGAGAGAAACATGTTGGCGATGACGACGCCCATCGAGGTGTTGCGCGCGTTGTAGGCGGCCCACTGCTCCTTGTACACCTTGTGGCTCTCGCTTGTGAGCTCCTTGCGGCTTGCGTCCTTTAAGGTCCTACGGTATTCCCGTTCCAAAGAGGCGCCCCAGCAGATGGGGACCATAAGCTCGTTCGCGAAGAGGCCGCGCCTGAACATGGGCATGAACGCGAATAGCAAGCCGGTTCGGTCGATCATGGCGTCGAACGGCACGATGCGCTCGAAGGCATGGTGAATCACCGACGCTTGGCCTAAGGGGGAGAAGTAATCGCCGTTGCAGAAGTCGCACAGCTTCTTGATCTCGCGGGGAATCTCAAGGGGGACCGACCCTTTCTTGTACGGCAGGTAGGTCTTCCGGAAACCGTGGCCGTGCTCCTCGGAGTTGATGCCGTAAAGCAGAATCTCGTTGAGCCTCACGATCGTTTCCGGGGTTGCAGCAAAACCCGGTTTCGAGATGCGTGAAATCCACTCCAAGGCCTGCATATAGTGGAGCGCCTCAATGGTCGCCTCGCCCATTTCCTCGGGCAGGCGCAGCATCGATCGAGTTGTGGCGAGGCACCGCTCGACATCGTTTTCGTACCTCCACTCCGCAACGCTGGAAAGAACGATCAGCGGAACGGGAGGAAGCGAAACGTCGTGCGCCATGCGAACGGCGAACACTGCATCGATCGCAAGCAACGTGTTCTTCAGAAACTCGGCATGCGGCAGCTGCGCGGCGCGTTCCCCAAAACGGATCATCTCCGCTTCGGCGTTGAAGAACGCCGCCTGAGTATCAGCCGAAAATGGCTTTAAGTAGTCCATGATTTCCCCCCTCGAAATCATGTATATCCCCTGTGGAATTACTATAACAGCTAGCGCATGCGACGTGGGGAAATTAGTACTTGCTGTCTCAAATGAGGGACATGATTGTCCTGAATTCCCAATATTCAGAACTATTCCACGACCGAAAAGCATCCGCCTTCGCGATAAACGGAAACACTCTAGGCACTTCACCGACAAGCCATGCAGAATCGTCTTGGGAGCCGCGCATTGAGGACGCGGCAGCTCCAAGCGAGCTAGTTTCCTATGGAGAAGGAGGGGCCATGTCAAGAGATTCGTTAGTCGAGAAGTACAGCGAGCGTCACGAGGGTGTCGAATACTTCTACACCACGTGCCACAACAACGGCTGCTGGGATGCCACGTGCTTGATCAAGTGCGGCATCAAAGACGGCAAGGTTGTCTCGATCGAGCCCGATGATTCCGTGAACGCGGGCATCGCGCGCGAAGACGATGACGAGAACGCCGTCCAGACCGGTATGCTGCAGGCCCGCGCGTGCCCGATGGGCCATGCGTGGCGCCAAGAGCTCTACTCCGAGAACCGCCTGCTCTATCCCATGAAGCGCGTGGGCGAGAAGGGCAGCGGGCGCGGCCACTTCGAGCGCATTTCCTGGGACGAGGCGCTCGACACCATCGCCGAGAAGATGCGCGTCATGGCGAAGGAGAACCCCGACCATCCCTGGCTGTACTACTGCTACTACGTCGCGTTCGAGAGCTCCGACTTCCCGTTCGCGTCGTATATGCCTGGCACCATCACCGGCTGGGGCGACCACTCCACCTCCGGCAGCGCCGCCGCAGAAGACTTCCATCTGGGCGTTCGCCTGACGGACTGCCTGATCAAGGGCACTTCCGACGCTTACCCGGGCTTTGAGGCGCCTGACCTTTTGAACTCCAAGCTCGTGGTCCTGTGGGGCTTCGACCCGATGGTCTCCTGGTTCGGCATGGTTCCGTTCTACATGAAGCTCGCGCAGGAGCGCGGCACTAAATTCATCCTCATCGACCCCGTATACAACGTAAGTGCCGAGGTCTTGGGCGCCCAGTGGATTCCCATCCGCCCCGGCACCGACACCGCGTTCGGCCTGGCCGTGGCTCACGTTCTCTACACCGAGGACCTCTACGACCACGACTACGTCGCCAAGTGGGTCGAGCCTGACGGCTTCGAGGAGTGGCGCAAGTACATCGTCGGCGAGGTCGATGGCATCGTGCACGATCCCGAGTGGGCAGAGCCCATCACCGGCATCCCCGCCGAGACCATCCGCGAATTTGCGCGCTACTACGCGAAGATGAAGCCCGTCCATCTCCACCAGATGTACGGCGTCTCCAAGCGCAACCTGGGCGACTACGCCGCAGCGGTCGCGATGCTGCTCCAGGCGATGACCGGCAACCTGTCCATCCCCGGCGGTTGCGAAGGCGG
Organism: uncultured Ellagibacter sp.; assembly: GCF_934617235.1. Classification (GTDB taxonomy): domain Bacteria; phylum Actinomycetota; class Coriobacteriia; order Coriobacteriales; family Eggerthellaceae; genus Ellagibacter. The sequence goes on from NZ_CAKTTZ010000005.1 coordinate 47,958, forward strand.
CGGCGCCAACCTGGTTACCCAGCCGCGCATCTTCGCACCTGTCCCCAATACGGGTCATATCCCGGGTGATGTCGTCAACCCGATCACGAACAACAACAACAAGGTGACCGAGCTTATGCATTGCCAGAAGCTCTACGCGGCCGGCGAGATCGCCGAAGACGAGTTCCGCCGTCGCATCGGCTGCCCGCCCGACAGCCCGCTGCCGTGCCTGAAGATGGCCATCATCCCCAACAACTACATCAACAACCAGCACAACGTCTCCAAACGCATGAAGGGCTTCGCCAACATGGAATTCTCCTGGGGTTGGCAGTACTTCAACGATCAGCCGTCCATGGAGTTCCTCGACATCGTGCTGCCCTCGCCGATCATCCAGTTCGAGTCGACCGATATGCACTTCTTCGGCATCAACCGCTTCTGGGGTTCTCCGTCCGGCATGATGAACTACTTCCTGTTCGCCGGCAAGGGCGTGAACCCTCCGGGAGAGATCCGCTCGAAGGACTGGGTCTGGATGGAGCTGGCGCGCCGCCTTGGCTTCGCGGACAAGTACAACCCCAAGATGCTCGACGTCACGGATTGGCGCGAATGGGACGAGCAGGTCATTGAACGCATCTACAAGCCCGCCTACGAGGAGTGGGCGAAAGACGAGACGGGTATTCTCGCCTACAACGGCATCGAGCCGCGCCCGTGGGAGGAGTTCGTGAAGCTGCCGATCGTGCGCGTTCCCGGCGAGCCCGGCGAATGGTTCTATCCCTTCAAGAACACCGTTGAGTGGGATCGCTCGCCGTTCAAGACGCCGTCCGGCAAGATCGAGTTCGAGAGCTCGTATGTCAAGAACAACGACCTCACCAAGACGCGCTACGGCGGACTCTACGACGCCTACCCGCGTTGGCAGCCGACCTACCAGGACCTTCCCGCCAACGACAGCTACTATCACCCCTGGACGCAGAACTACCCGCTGTCCATGGTCACGCCGGTTTCCACGTATCGTCAGCACTCCGCCAACGACCAGAACCCCTGGCTTAAGGGCGACTGCTACGAGCACATGGTCCGCATGTCCCCGGCAGACGCCGCCGATCGCGGCATCAAGACGGGCGACCGCGTGCTGGTCTACAACCAGTTCGGCGAGGTCGAGATCACGGCATACGTTTCCTCCAAGCTGCTTCCCGGCACGGTTTCCATCGCCCATGGCGAGTGGTCCAAGTTCGACCACGTCCGCAAGACGAAGCTCATGCCCTACGGCATCGACACCGCGGGCAACTGCAACTTGCTCATCGGCGACACCCATCTGCCGCACATCGTCGGCGCACTGCTGACGGCCGGCTTGGTTGAGATCAGAAAGGTAGGGGAATAACTATGACCCAGTACGGATTCTTCTTTGACCAGAGTCGCTGCTATGGCTGCAAGGCATGCTCCGTCGCATGTAAGGACTGGTACGACATCGCGCCCGGCCCCGAGAAGTGGATGAGCGTGTACATGTGGGAGAAGGGGCGCTTCCCCAATCCCTCGATCGGCATCCTCGCTTTCAACTGCGGCCACTGCGACAACCCCGTTTGCGCTGCGGCATGCGACAACGGTGCAATCTTTAAGGAAGACAAGTACGGCGCCGTGCTGGTCGACCAGGATAAGTGCAAAGGCGATCGCCACTGCTTCGAAGCCTGCCCCTACGGCGCGCCCAAGTTCGCGAGCGACGAGCCGGGCACGAAGATGAGCAAGTGCACCATGTGCATCGACCGCTTGGAGAACGACCAGCTGCCGCTCTGCGTGGCATCGTGCCCCATGCGCGCTCTTGACTTCGGCCCGATCGATGAGCTTCGCGAGAAGTACGGCAACGTGAGCCAGATCGAGACCATGCCGAGCCCGACTGCGACCAAACCGAACTGGGTCGCAAAGGCCAATCCGCCCAAGGAGCAGCTCATTCCTTACGACGCTGTGAAGGCCATCGAGCTGACGAAGCCGCGCAACAGCACTGACGACGTGTTCGAGGGCGATCTCGCAAGCGTCACCGAGTTCGATGCCGACGTCGCGTGCATCTCCGAGCTGCGCATGAAGAACGCCACAGTTGCCGAGGTCATGGCAGCCACCTCCAGCGACCAGGGTTAGTCCCCCTTAAACAGCGGCGGGGTGCGCCTCGGGGCGTTCAGGGCGCACTCCCAAGCCGCCGATCGATTGCCGCCCGCCTTAACTTCGGGCGGCGGAATGGAGTTAAAGATGGAACTGACACTCCAACATGCAGGCATCTACTGTCGCGACATCGACGAGTCGATCGCCTTTTACGAGGACGTCCTCGGCTGCAAACTGCTTTTCAGATCCGATGCCATGGAAGGCGACAAACCGCTCAAGATGGCATGGATGAAGGGCATGGGCACCGCGTTCGAGCTGCTCGAGTGCGAGGACAAAACAACCTGTGACAAGGCCGCTGAATGCCTGAACCACCTGGCGCTTCGCGTTGCGGACATGGACGAGTTCGTCGCTTTCCTGGGCGAGAAGGGCATAAGCATCGAAGCCGGCCCGTTCGACCCACCGCTCGAATTCGACCGACCACTCGGCGCAGATGACGACAGCCTGTTCACCGTGTACGGCGATGCCGGCACGCAGCTGCGCATCATGTTCTTCCGCGGACCTGGCGGCGAGCGCTTTGAAGTCCTCCAGGACAACATCAAGCCACTCTAACCACCGGCGGAGGGCGCGCACCGCGAGCGGTCTCGCCCTCTTCCTCGATTCCCTCCTACCAAGAACCCCTATTAGACGTTGGGCCAGGATAACTGGACCTCGATAAGCAAAGTTTGCGCTATCTTGGCCCAACACTTCTCACAGAGAAGGGAATTATTATGGACACTAACAAGAAATATGCGAATTGGGCACTCATAGCCGTAGCCATGCTGCTGTTCGGCACAGCCATCGCAACGGTTCAGTACAAGGTCCCCGTCGTCATGGGCGACATCATGACCAAGATGAGCATGGACGCAGGGTCCGCCTCGTGGCTCATGTCGATCTTCACCTTCGTGGGCATCATCTTGGCGCTTCCCACGGGCGCGCTCGCCAAGAAGTTCGGGCCGAAAACGATGCTGCTCGCAGCAGCCGTCGTCGTGGCGATTGGCTCGCTCATCGGCGCCTTCGCGGGCAACGGCACTATCCTCATCGTTTCCCGCGCAATTGAAGGCGTGGCGTTCATCTTCGTCACCATCTGTGGCCCTCTGGCCGTGCAGAAGTATGTCGCCCCCGACAAGATCGGTTCCGCGACGGGCATCTGGGCTTTGTGGGTATGCCTCGGTTCCGTGCTGGGAGGCGTTCTGACCCCGACGCTCTACGCTGCTACCGGGTTCGTCGGCGTGTGGGTGATCTATGCAGCCGTCGCCGTCATCTTCGCAATTGTCGTTGCCGTCATCGTCAAGTTCCCCGGCGGCGAGACAATTGAGGCTCCTAAGGTCGATACCGCCGAGGAGAAGGCGAGCTACTCCGAGCTCGTCAAGCCGAACATCTTGCTGTTCTTCTTCGCGTTCCTCGTGTTCAACCTGACGCTGCTCGCCGTTTTGGGCTTCGCACCGACGTTCATGCAGCAGCAAGGCGTCGACCCCACGCTCTCCGGTTTTGTGAGCACCCTGCCGATGCTGCTCGCGGTTATCTCCTCGCCGCTGTTCGGCTCGCTTTCCGACAAGATGGGCCGCTGCAAGCCGCTGTATCTGCTCGCCATGGTCGTCATGGGACCGTGCACGCTGATTCTGCTCACCCAGACCGGTCCTTTGATGTGGGTTGGCGCTATCGTCATGGGCCTTGTCGGCCTCGGCGGACCTGTTATGTGCCTGACCTCCTACATCAACGTCCTCGGTCGCCCCGAGCTGATGTCGATCGGCATGGGCGTGCTCATGCTGGTCCAGAGCTTGGGTCAGTTTTTGGGCACGTGGCTGGTTCCCATGCTGCTCGGCCCCGAGATGTCCTCGTGGATGTTCGCTGGCATCGTAATGTGCATCATCGGCCTCATCGGCACGGGCGCCCTCGCCCTGTGCAAGTTCAAGTAAGGCTTGGGAGGTGCCTTGGGAATCTCTCACTATACAGGTAGAACCTAACCGGTGAGAGATTCAGGTTCCAGGCAATCAGTGCGAGCGACCGCATCCCCGCACAGGTTGAATCTGCCACGGCTCGCCCGACGATTCCGTTTGCCGAGCGAGCATCCCCCGCACGCAGGTCGAGCTTGCTCCCAGCGCGAAAAAATAATCCAGCGAGACTCCCCTAAATGCTTGCGCCTGAAGCGCCCGTTGCGAAATGCAGCGGGCGCTTCGACGTTTTAAGGTGGGGCAGGCAAGCGGGACAGCTCCCCATCATCAAAGCGTTGCGCAACAACTGCTTCCGAAAGGAAGATAAAATCGTAGATGCCTCCCCTTTGAAGCTCGACCCCAGTCGAGTTTAACCAGGTAAAACTCTCTTTTCAGGTCGGATGCAACGCTTTGCCGCCCGGCACTTGACTCATTGAAGAGGGATTAGTATTCTTCCATGTTGATTAGGCAACAAATCAGTATCAAATGAGGTTGACCAGCATGAAGCTTGTTGGCCACAAACTCAAAAGGGAGAGCAGAGCATGGGCTTTCTTGACAGTCTTCAGGGCACGTTGAACCGCGGCACTGCGGCGGCGGAGCGAGCAACGCGCACCCTGCGATTGAACCAGCGTGTGAACGACATCAACAAAGAGCGCCAAAAACTTGCCGCCCAGCTAGGGGCAAGCCTTTATGAAGCAACCAAGGACGATGCATCGTTTCGCGCGGGGCGCGAGGCTCTCTTCGACGGCATCGCGAATCTCGATGCCGAGCGCGAAAAGTGCCAGCTAGAAATCGCTTCAATCGAGGCCGAAGCCGCTGCCGCGCGAACCTACACGTGCACGCACTGTGGCGCGAGCGTTTCTGCGACCGATCTGTTCTGTAGCGGCTGTGGCACCGCTATCGACGTGATCAAACAAGAAATCGCCGAGCAGAGCACTGCTGCTGCAGACTCTGCAGCGAACAGTAATCGAGTTTGTCCCTCGTGTGGCGCGGCCATGGGCGAGGACGATATGTTCTGCATGTCATGCGGCACCAAGTACGACCCTGCTGCCGAGAGCCAAGCGCAGGCAGACGAGGAGCCCGCAACCGATGACGCATGCGCGTCAAAAGAAACGGGTACTGAATAACTCCCCCCGATAACACCCTTTCTGCCTCATTCGAATTGCGCCGAGTCGGAAAGGGCTCCTTTGTGCCGCTTGTCCGTCGATTCGCAATTGTCGCGCAGCAAACGTCACGGAAAAGCAACGATTATCTCAATCAACGTCAGGAAATAAACGAGGTTGCAAGTAAGCCCAGAGTCGAAATTCTTTGCGCTCAAAGATAGGAGTCTACATGTTTTGTCCGAAATGCGGGAACCAGGTGCCCGAAGGAGGCAAGTTCTGCGGAAAGTGTGGTCATCAGCTCGGGAACGCGCCGGCGGCTACTACCCAGGCCACAAAACCTTATCGCCCTGCACCACATCCAAGCGCGCAATCGAAGATAAGCTCCCAAGCAATCATTTCGCTGGTCATGGCAGCCATTGCCGTTATTCTCACGTTCCAGCCATGGATAACCTTCAACAGCTACCTCACATCGCTCGTGAACGGCGTGGGCGGCGTGGCGAAGGCCCTCGGCAGCTCAACTTCATATGCAATTCAACCGACGTACTCGCCCTGGACGTTTTTCCAATTATGCAGCACCCCAGGTTTCGAGAGCGATGGTGCTGCGCTCCTCCTCGTTATCACCGCGGCCGTCGTTATTGCGTGCATCTTGATTGTCGCTGGCGCCATAAGCACGATATCGGGCAAGAAGAAAACGGCGCGTTTGCTATCTATTGGCCTTATCGTGCTTGCCATTACGGCAGCCCTGTTCGCCATTATATATCTTACGGAAAGTGACGGCACGGTTCTCGTCGGCGGCCCCACGTTCCCGTTGCTATGCGCACTCTCGTCGCTGATCGGTGCCATCGTCGGATTCATGGCGAAGAAGGCTCAATAGCCCCATCCCCCTTCCCAAGAAAGGATATGCCCGATGTTCTGTTCAAAATGCGGAAACGAGATACCCGATGGAGGCAAGTTTTGCAATAAATGCGGGTCCAAGATACAAGCACCCGAGGGACAAGGCTTAAACGCCGAAGCTGGCGATGCCTCTCCTGATGTCCCCGCCGAATCCGCCTCTTCCAAGCCCATCGCCGAGCAGCCAGTTAAAACCAACGGGACAGAAATAAAGCCCAAGGGCAAAAAGCCCCTCGTCATCGGTATCGTCGCGGCGGTCGCGGCGGTCGCCGTCGGCTTCGGCGTATACCAAGCGTGCTTTGCGCCCTACAACATCGACAGCAAGACGTTTCCCGATGCTGCCGTGAGGAACGCGATGCTCTTACAGGTTGACACCGACCATGACGGCAAGGTCTCCCGCGAGGAGGCCGACGAAACCACCTTGCTCACCATCATAGATTCGAACGTGTCGGATTTTACCGGTGTCAACAAACTGAAGAACCTGGAAACTCTCACGATCACATATAGTAATGGCTTCGGCGAGCTCGACTTGGCGAGTTTTCCCAGCGTCAAGAGGATATACGCCTCAGGCTCGTCGATAACGTCGGTGAAAAACGCGGGATCCTCCAAAGTGGAAATCTTCGACGCGACAGACACCCCCATTCAAGAGGCGGACTTCTCCGGCTGCGAAACGCTGAAGGAACTGCATCTCTCTACGGACAATTACAATGAGGACACGCTCTCGTCGGTTAACCTCTCCGGTTGCAAATCGCTCGAGACATTCAGTGCGGCAAGTCGCCTCAGCCTTCTCTCAGTCGATGTGAGCGACTGCGAGAATTTATCGAATCTCGACCTTCGATATTCGACCGCAGTGGTCGGCTTGGACAAGACAAACCTCGAGGCCCGCTACTACGTACATTCATGGACGGAAAGCGACTCGACGAGTTACTCGGGCTTTACGAAGACGACGTGCAAACGCGATGAGCAAGGACGCCTAATCGAAGCCGGTGATGAAAAATATACGTATGACGATGCGGGACGCATAGCTTCAATTAAATCGGGGTCGTCGCGTTACAGCTCCGAAACGAAATATGCCTACGACGAAAAAGGGCTATTGAAGTCGACCAACGGCAAGGACATCAAGGCGGAATACGACGAGCAGGGCCGCGTCGTCTCTGATTCCGACGGCAATCAGTACAGTTATGACGATTCTGGGCACGTCGTTAAAATCAGCTTCGATTCCTCCGCGATGGCCGACAACACCTTCACCTACAGCGATTCTGGGCTACTGACGCAAGCGAATTTGGCAACGGGATATTTTAAGGATGGTGATGTCTATGCGTGCACGTTCGACTACGACGATGCGGGCCGCTGTACGCAAATGGTAGTCAGCTATCCCGACAATTCAGGTCAGACGGTCTTCACTTTTGCCTACGATGATAAAGGCAACATCGTTTCGGCCGAGAGAACGGATTCATCGAGCTCCAACACGAGCACCATTTCGACCGCAAACGAATATGATTCCTACGGAAACCTGTCAGAGCGAACGGTAACGTACAGCAGTGGCACACTGCACATTACGACAACCTACTATCTCACGAATGGGCGCCTGTTCGTCAGCAAAGACTCCGCCCCCGTTGGAGATGCGATCTTCCTGGGCAACCAACAGTTTGGCCCGATGGCGTCCGCAGGCAATCCCTACCTCGATAGCCAGACATACTCCCTGGATAGAATGATTGAGTGGAATTTCGGTAAAGCTTGCGCCGTCATGTTTGCTCCTTCTGATTACCACCACCCTTACTACGGCGGCCTTACGTACGACCAATGGAAAGCCACCCAGGCATAACGACATGCAAATGCACACAATGCCCGCGGGCGCGACACAGGAAAAGGAGCGTTGAGATGTTTTGTCCCAAGTGCGGAAAACCAAATGCCGACGACGCAGCGTTCTGCTCGGAGTGCGGCCACCAGCTTAATGCCGCAAAGTCGGCGGTTGGTCCGGCAGGCGCAATATCGAAAAAACGCGCCGGCAAGAAAAAGACAGCCATCGTCGGCGTCGTCGCAGCAATAGTCGTCATTGTAGTTATGGTGGCGGTCTCGGGTATATTCGGCGATCGTCCACTTCCTTCGCACATGCGAATCGCTGCCGGCTCTGGTGGCCAGATCATCAATTCCAAAGGCGGCACCTTCGATCTCACGGTGCAAAACGACAATAGCGCCATTCTCTCGCTCTCGGGTGCTCAGTTTCAAGGGAAGTTCGAAAAGCTCGAGAGCAACAGCGACGGCGTGGTCTACCAGATGAAAAATCCGATTCTCAACGATCTGAATCGCAATATTTCTTCGGAACTGATGCAGCAGCCCATCGACCTGAAACTTCAGCTTCCGAAAGGCTCCAAGGACTCCGTTACAGGAACCTGGAAAATCCAGATAAGCTACTACGACATCACGAACAGGGTCAACTATACGGGCGCTTATATGAAGGTGAACGATGGCGGAACGGGCGTCGGAACAGCAGGCACTTCAACCGATATTTTCGCAAAAGACTTCGACGCCTCGAATGACAGCTATCTCACACCACTCATGTGGGAAAAGGGAGACAAGAACGCTGGATACGCCGCGCAGTTCTCGTTGACGGATTCCGATACTTTCTTTCAGTTCACCCTCTCCTAATTCGGCAATTGATCGCAAGTGCTTGTTTGATGTTTCGAGGTTGCAAGGAGAGCGGCATGAAAACCTCTGGGTCCTTGCTTAAGCTCAAGCAGATAACAAAGTCCTACGATGAGGGCGCGCAGCGCAGGGTTGTCCTGAATAATCTCGACCTCGACCTGTGCTCGCCCTCGTTCGTCGCGATTTTGGGGTCGAGCGGATGCGGGAAGACGACCCTGCTTAGCATCCTCGGCGGCCTCGATAGCGATTATCATGGCTCGTTCGACATAGCCAGCGCCGATGCGGCAACGCTTTCATCGGAACAATGGGACGCCTATCGCGGACGTCACGTTGGGTTCGTCTTCCAAAACCCGCAGCTCATCGACTATCTTAGCGTCGTGGAAAACGTCAAGCTTGCTCGGGGCCTGTCGGGGACGGCAAGCAGCGTCACGTCCGACGGCGAATCGGTCGCACGGGCCTTGAGGCTTGTCGGCATGGACGATTATGCCGAGGCCATGCCAAACGAGCTTTCCGGAGGTCAAGCACAGCGCGTGGCCATTGCCTGCGCAGTGGTAAAAGACCCAGGCGTTATCCTTGCCGACGAGCCGACCGGCTCGCTCGACGAAGCCAACAGCCAACAGATTATGCAGCTCCTTGCCGACTTGTCGCGAACTCGTTTAGTGGTCGTAGTGACTCACGACGAGGAGCTTGCCCACCGCTACTGCAATCGAGTGCTGCGGTTGGCCGATGGCGTCATCGAGGAAGACCGACTGTCCAGTGCGGCGCGCCCGCAAGAACGAGAATCGCCTCTCCCGACGCCAGCAACTGCTCGAACCACGGCCGATTCACGCGATGCGGACAAGGCCCTGAGTATCTCAGGCGTGCTTAGCGCTGACGCACCAGCTCGCACGGCGCGACGCCAGAACATGCGCAAAGTGGCTTGGCGTCATGCGCTGCGAAAGCGACTGCGAACGATTATCTCCCTTTCCGCGATAGCGTTAAGCGCGTTTGCGCTGCTCGTCTCCCTCGCTGTGTCTTCAGGCTTGCAGCAGTATCTCGACACCTTGAGTCTCTCGTTCACCCTCGATCATCCGATGAAGGCACAGCCGAGATCAGTAGGCGCCGTCATTGATTCGTCCTCATCAGGCAAAACAGATTGCTCCCCAAGCGATGGCATCGCAGTAAGCAATGCGGGCGCCAAGGCTCTTTCGAGTTCTACTATCGGGGAAGATGCCGCCTTAAGTTCCCTCTACTCTTATCTGACAAGCCCGCAAACGGGCATTTTAGGCGACGCCTTCGACATTCAGCGCGAATACTCGTTCGAGCTGAATCTCTACACCGCCGACGGCAAGCAAGCCGTCAAGGCGGGGCAGGCGTCTTTGAGCGATTCCCTGAAATCCAGCGGCTTGCCGGACGAGGCGCGTCAACAGGTTTCCGATGCCCTTGGCCGAACGAGCATTGTGCGCCAAATCGTCAGGAATGAGCAAACGGGGGAGTCTCCCTATACGGTACTGGCCGGCCGGGTGCCTAACGCGAGCAACGAGGTCGCTCTCATCACAGACAAAAACGGCGATGTGCTTGATCTTTTCGCCTATTCGATGGGGCTTCTTGAAGAGGGAGACCTTCTCGATTCGCTTACCGACGATGCCGAAACCGAAGCGGAGCAGGTCTTGCTGCCCTACGATGCGATTCTCGGCACGCAATACCATGTGGTTCCAACTGCCAAATATTACTATCGCGATGGCGAATCGTGGGTCGACGGGAGAAACGACGCAACGTATATGGAAAGCGTGCTGTCTTCCTCCCGGACGCTTACGGTAGTAGGCGTGCTGCAGCCCGACGCTGCGTATGTGGGCGATGACGAGGTCGGTTCGATTGCGTACACACGAGACCTGCTGCCCCTGCTGATCGACGACTCATGGAAATCCAGTATCGTCTCTGCGCAGTATGCTAATCCTTCGGTGAACGTTTTTACGGGAAAGAGCTTCTCGGAGGAACAGGCAACCCCTTATTCGCACGCCGTGGATAAGAACGATGCGCTCGACCTTGCAAGACGTCTCGATCTCTCTCAGAGAAAGATTGCCCTCATCGGCAGCCTCAACGACCAGCAGCTTGCGGCATTGGCGCAGCTTTGCGAGGTCGACCCGTCCTTCAGCGCCCTCGATATTTCCGAGGACCAGGCGAAGCAATTACGGGAGATGAGCGACGAAGAATTTTCCGACATGATCGATTTACACGCGCCGGCTTCGCTGAATGCCGGCTATGCCCAAAATATGGAATGGCTCGGCGCCGCGAACGCCAACGAACCCGATAGGCTTGCAATCTATCCCAAGGGCAATTTCCAGAAAGAGCGGATTGAAGCCTGCATAGATTCGTACAACCAACTGACGACATATACGAACGTGCCCGTAGCCTGCGAAAGCGATATGCAGCAGTGGCTTGACCAGCAATCCGAAACAATCGAGGTCGTACAGCGGATTTTAGCCATCCTCGTTGGGGTCGCCGCGCTGCTCGGCCTGTCCTTCACTCTATCGACGGCGCTCGTGTCGGCATTCGAGCGACGTGGGGAAGTTGCTCGAATGCGCGCAATGGGCGCTACGCGAAGCGACGTCCGGCTGTTGTTCATTCACGAAAGCGCTTTTGTAGGAGCGCTTGCTGGAGCTGTCGGGGCTTTGCTCGCCATGCTGCTCGCCCCTACCATCGATGCCGCATTGGCTCAATTTACGCAGCAAAATGGGCTTATCTCAATCTCACCTGGGATGATCGCTCTTGCCATTGCCGTCGGCTGTGCCGTCTCGGTTCTGTCGCACGCGATTCCGGCGCATAAAGCCGCAAGCAGCGACCCCGCCGTCGTACTCCACGCTGGATCGCTATAGGTTGCTCGCGTGAGCGATTATCATGTTTCGCTCCCATTTCTCCTGCAACCGCTTAAAAATTAATTTCTTGCTTTATCACTCTACTGTGATAAAGTGTGAGCCGTTCGAAAGAGGCGTGCGAGGAAACCACAAGGCCTCGAAAGGATGCAAGTAACGTGAACGCAACATCCGAGAGGCTGCAAGCGTTTACAATGAGTTGTCGCACGGCACGCGGAAGGCGCTCGCTGCCAGCTGCACAGCACGCGGGCGGAAGCTGATCGCAAGCAGCCGCGAAGCAGAACGGGGAGTGCAATCCGACCCGTCGCAGCACGCGGATGGGAGACGCTCGCCAAACTTGCCGCACGATGAAGAAGGAGAAGGTACGACCGTGAATTACACAACGCCCTCGGGGTTTCGCGACATTCTCGCCGATGAGGCAGCACGCCGCGAGGAAGCCGCGTTCGAGGTGCAACAACTGCTGTCGAAAAACGGCTACGTCCCCGTGGAGACGCCCACGCTCGAGATCATGGACGTTATGAACGCCGGCGGGCGCGTGCCGGGAACCCCGTTCAAGCTCTTCGATTCGCGCGGCGACCTGCTGGCGTTGCGTCCGGACGTCACGCTGCAGATCGCGCGCATGTGCGCAACGCGCCTTGCTGGTCAGCCAGGTCCCTTCCGCTTCCGCTACCAGGAGCGAGTTTTCCGCGAAGCAGAAGGCCGCCCGCAAGCGGAAGCGCGCGAGATGACGCAGGTGGGCGTCGAGCTCATCGGCGAGGCTGGCCCTGCCGCAGACGCCGAGGTCATCGCCCTGCTCGCCGAATCACTTGAGCAGATCGGGGTGGGGGATTTCCGCATCTCGGTCGCCACGGTGGGCGTGCTGCGGGCCCTGCTCGCAGGTTGCGGCGCCAGCGACGCGTGGAAGTCGGGCGTGCTTTCCGCCTACCACGCGAGCAACTTCGTCAAGCTCGACGAACTCACGGGGAAAGGCGCGCAAGAAGCGGGGGTTGCACCCGTCTTCGCGCAGGCCATCCGCGCGCTCGCGAATGTTCGCGGCGGGCGAGAGGCGGTCGCGCGCGTACGAGATCTGGTAGCGCCGCTCGGTTGCCAGGACGGCCTGGCCGACCTCGAACGGACCCTCGAGCAGCTCGACGAGAAGGGCCTGGCCGATCGCATCTTCGTCGATTTCTCGGTCATGAGCTCGTTTGACTATTACACAGGAATCGTGTTCGTCGCCTTCGCCCCCGAACTCGGAGCGCCCCTTGGCTCCGGCGGACGCTACGACAACACGATCGGCGCTTATGGCGAAAGTCGCCCCGCAGCAGGATTCGCCTTCTACCTCGACCAGGCGCTTGCCGCAGCCGCGACCGAGCAGCAGGCGGGCGCGCGCCCGCTGCGCATCGCCGTGCCCAAAGGCTCGCTTAACCCCGACTCCATCGCGTGCCTGACCGCTTGCGGCCTCGACACGACAGGCCTCGCCGACCCAGGACGCCAGCTCATCATCCGCAACCCTGGTGTGGAATACATCATCGTGCGCCCCTCCGATGCCCCGGTGTTCGTGGAACTCGGCGCGGCCGACTGCGGCATCTGCGGCGAAGATTCGCTGCTCGAAGCCGCAACGGGCACCGTCGAGCTTGTGGACCTCGAATTCGGCGCCTGCCGCTTCATCGTGGCCGAGCCCGAAGGGGCATCCGAGCGCGTCGCCGAGCACTACCGAACCTGCGGCTCCATCCGCGTAGCCACGAAGTACCCGCGCATCACCGAGTCCTATTACGCAAGGAAAGGCGAGCAGGTCGAAATCGTGAAGCTTCACGGCAACATCGAGCTCGGGCCGCTTACGGGCCTTTCCGAGCGTATCGTCGACATCACGGCGACAGGCCGCACGCTTCGCGAGAACAACCTGGTCATCGTGGACGAAGTCCTCTCATCGACGGCGCGCTTCTTCGCGAACCCGTGCGCGTTTCGGACCGACCCGCGCGTGGTCGAGCTCGCGGACAAGCTGCGAGCGGGCGCCGAGGCGGGCCTGTGGGACGCGACCGTCATCGCCGGAAGCGACCAACCAGGTGCGAGCGTAAGCGCAAGCGCGTAATCAACCATTCAATCACTAAGACGTTTCGACATAAGAAGGGAACACATCATGCGTCGAGTCATTCTGAAGGAAGGCGAGCAATTCAAGAGCTCGCAGATCAACCGCACGGGAGCGTTCAATGCGGGCGCCATCGCCGCCGCGACCTCGATCATCGAGGAAGTGCGCGAGCGAGGCGACGCGGCGTTGCGCGACTTCACCGCCAAGTTCGACGGCGTCGAGGTGCAGGACTTCCGCGTGCCGCAGGAGACGATCGATGCCGCCGCAGCCCAATGCGACGAGAAGACGGTCGCCGCGCTTGAACACGCCGCCGAGCAGATCCGCGAGTTCCACGAGCGTCAGAAGCAGCAAAGCTGGATCGCGACGCGCGAAAACGGGGCGATCGTCGGTGCGAAGGTGACCCCGCTCGAATCCGTAGGCATCTACGTTCCCGGCGGACGCGCGCTCTACCCCTCAACCGTTCTCATGAACGCCATCCCCGCATCGGTCGCTGGCGTCGAGCGCATCGCCTGCGTAACGCCCCCGTCCAAGGACGGCTCGCTCGATTCCGCCATCCTCGCCGCCTGCAAGATCGCCGGCGTGACCGAAATCTACTCGGTCGGCGGCGCCCAGGCAGTCGGCGCGCTCGCTTACGGCACCGAAACCATCGAGCCAGTCGCAAAGATCACCGGTCCCGGCAATGCCTACGTTGCCGCCGCGAAGAAGATCGTCTCGGGCGATGTGGGAATCGACATGATCGCAGGTCCCTCCGAAGTGTGCGTCGTCGCAGATGAGACGGCAGATCCCGCGCTCGTCGCCATCGATCTTATGGCCCAGGCCGAACACGACCCCTTGGCCGCCTGCTATCTCGTCACCTTCTCCGAGGAATACGCCGACAAAATCGAGGCCGCCATCGAGCGCCACGTGAAGCACTCCACGCGCGCGGAGATCACCATGGCATCGCTCAACGACCACGGCCTGATCACCATCTGTCCCGACCGCAAGGCTGCCGTCCAGGCGGTGAACGTGATCGCCCCCGAGCACCTGGAGCTGCATGTGGAAAGCGCCATGGACCTGCTCGGTTCCATCAAGAATGCGGGCGCGATCTTCTTGGGCGAATGGACCCCGGAGGCTGTCGGCGACTACGTGGCCGGCCCCAACCACACGCTTCCCACCGGTGGCACCGCGCGCTACGCAAGCCCGCTTTCGGTCGAGGAGTTCGTGAAGAAGTCGTCCATTATCCAATACACCCCCGAAGCACTCGCGGCCGACGCCGATTCGGTCATGACGATCGCGCGCCACGAGGGCCTGTGGGCGCACGCGATGAGCGTCGAGCTGCGCTGCAACGAGCTCGCTGGCAAGCCAACCGAAGTCGACGCAGGTGAGAGCGTTGAATAGCGTGCGTCAATCCGCCCCACAGCTGCAGGGGCTTACGCCTTACGACCCGAAATACCTCCCCGCGAGGGCGTACCTTTCGGCGAACGAGAACCCGCGCGACGTGGAGACCGAAATCCGCCAGAAGATCATCAGCGCCATCCGTAAGGTGCCTTTGAATCGCTACCCTGATCCGTTAGCCAACGACCTGCGCGACATGATCGCCGAAGCGAACGGGCTCGACCGCGACCAGGTGCTTCTGGGCAACGGCGGCGACGAGCTTTTGTTCAACATCGCGCTCGCCTGGGGAGGGCCGGGACGCAAGTTCCTAAACCTGCCGCCGACATTCTCGGTGTACGCCGCCAACGCGCGCCTCACGAACACCGAGGTCGTCGACGTGCCTCGCCTTGCCGACTACTCTATCGACGAGGAGGCGGTGCTCGAACGCGTCGGGCAGGGGGACATCGACTACGTCATCGTGGCAAGCCCGAACAACCCAACCGGCAAGCTTGCGAACGAGGAATTCCTCGTGAAGCTCCTCGACGCTACCGACGCGCTTGTCCTCGTCGACGAGGCATACTTCGAGTTCTCCCGCACGACGATGCGCCCCTACCTTGCGACGCACAAGAACCTTGTCATCCTGCGCACGTTCTCGAAGGCGTTTTCGCTCGCGGGCGTCCGCATGGGATACATCCTGGGAAATGCCGAGGTCATCCGCGAATTTCTGAAGGTGCGCCAACCGTATTCAGTCGATGCCGTCTCGCAGGCGATTGCGCGCGAGGTGTTCTCGGCGCGCCAGAAGTTCGAGCGGGGCATCATGGCGATCATTTCCGAACGCGAGCGCATGCTGCAAGAGCTGGCGAAAGTGCCCGGCACCACCGTGTATCCTTCGGATTCGAACTATATCCTCTTCAAGATCGAAGGAGCCGACAAGGTGTGGGAGACGCTCTACGCGCGCGGCATCCTCGTGCGCGACTTCTCCCATGCGCCGATGCTCGAGAATTGCCTTCGCGTATCGATAGGCACCGAAGAGGAAAATGACGAGTTTCTTGTCGCACTGCGCGAAATCGCGACAGGCAAGTAGGAAGAGGTCCACATGAGCGAGCGAACCGCGCGCATCGCGCGTACGACGAAGGAAACCGACATCGAGCTGTCGATCGACCTCGACGGTACCGGCACGACCGACGTCGACACCGGCATCGGCTTTTTCGACCACATGCTCACCGCCTTCGGGCGCCATGGGCTGTTCGACCTGTCGGTACGCGCCGAGGGCGACCTGGAGGTCGACGGCCATCATACGGTGGAAGATGTCGGCATCGTCGCAGGTCAGGCGTTTGCGCGCGCGCTCGGCGACAAGCGTGGCATCAGGCGCTTCGGCTCGATTGCGCTTCCCATGGACGAGGCGCTCATCTTGGCGGCAGTCGATATCTCGAGCCGCGGCCAGCTTTTCTGGGAAGCCGATGTCCCCGCCGTCATGGTGGGCTCCTTCGATGCGACGCTCGCCAAGGAATTCTTCATCGCCTTCGCGGCGAATGCCGGCGTCACGCTTCACATCCGCGAGCTTGCCGGCGAGAATACCCATCACGTGATCGAGGGCATGTTCAAGGCCGTGGCGCGTGCGATGCGCCAAGCGGTCGAGCCCGACCCGCGTATGGGCGATGCACTGCCAACGACCAAAGGCGCCCTGTAGGAGATGCACATGATAGCGGTAGTCGATTACCAGAAGGGCAACCTGAAGTCGGTCGAGCGCGGCCTTATCGCAGCAGGTGGCGAGGCCCATATCACAGCAGATGCGTCCGAGATAGCCAAGGCGCGAGCCATTGTTTTGCCGGGAGTCGGGGCATTCGCGGATGCTGCGGCGACGATGTGCGAACTCGGGCAAATGGACGTTATCCGTGAGCGCGTTCGTGCAGGCGTCCCCTTCCTGGGGATTTGCCTTGGCGAGCACCTGATGTTCGAACACGGCGTCGAAGGCGCGCCCAAGGGAGACCCCGCCTGCGGTCTCGGCCTTCTGCCGGGCACCGTCGTCGCCATGCCGCGCTGCGATGCGCAAGGCAAGGCGTTCAAGGTGCCCCATGTTGGGTGGAACACGATCGAGATCCCTGCGCGGGGAGAAGGCGGGGAAGATGGGGGAGCAGCTGAGCTCCCTCCGCGCGGCGGAGTCGGGGGAAATGCCGTGCTCAAACAGTCCTCGCTTCGCTGCGGAACTGCGCGCGGCACCTCCCCCGACTCCGCCGCACTGCTCGATGGAGAGTCGACGACGGCCACCTTCCCCGACTCCACCCCGCAACCAGAGAACTCCCTCGCCTTCTCCTGCCCGCTCTTCGATGGCGTAGCACCTGGTGAGTACTTCTACTTCACGCATTCCTACATCGCGCCGTCAGGTTCCCACACCATCGCGCAAACCACTCACAGCGTGCGCTTCACCAGCGCCGTTCAGTATGGCGAACGCGCTTTCGGCGTGCAATTCCACCCCGAGAAAAGCTCCGACGCCGGCGCGCGCGTGCTCGCGAACTTCGTTGCGATAGCCGCCCGCGGCTAAGCACTCTCCGTATTGAGAAAGGAACGCAGAGACATGTACCTTCTCCCTGCAATCGATATTTTGGAAGGCCGCGCCGTGCGCCTCGCCAAGGGAGACTATTCCCAGGTGACGGTTTATAACGACGACCCCGTTGACCAGGCGCGGAAGTTCGAGGCTCAAGGTGCCACTTGGATTCACGTGGTCGACCTCGACGGCGCGCGCACAGGTGTGCCCGAAAACATCGCCATCGTCGAGCGTATCGTCCGCGAGACCTCGCTTTCCGTGGAAATCGGCGGCGGCATCCGCACGCTTAAGACCCTCGAACGTCTCGCGGAAATCGGCGCCGCACGCATGGTACTCGGCACCGCGCTAGTGAACGACCCCGAGCTCGCACGTGCAGCTGTGGAGTGCGTGGGGGGCGACAGACTCACCGCCGGCATCGACGCAAAGGGCGGGGAAGTTGCCGTTTCCGGATGGATCGAGGGGTCGGGCGTCGCTGCCTGCGACTTGGCCCGCGAGATGGGCAAGGCGGGCTTTAAGCACATCGTCTATACCGACATTGCGCGCGACGGCATGCAGACCGGACTCGACGTGCAGGCATATGTCCAGATGGCGGAGGCGTTCGGGCATCCTGTTATCGCAAGCGGCGGTGTGGCGAGCGCAGCCGACATCGAACGCCTTGCACCGGTTGCCGCATCCATCGAGGGCGTCATCACCGGGCGCGCCGTATACGAAGGAACCTTAACGGTTGAGGAAGGCGTCGCAGCCTGCGCTGCGGCCACTAAGGAGTAGGCCATGCTTGCCAAGCGAGTGATTCCCTGCATGGACGTGAAGGACGGGCGAGTCGTCAAGGGCGTGAACTTCGTAAACCTGCGCGACGCGGGCGACCCGATCGAGCTGGCGCAGCGCTATGACGAGCAGCGCGCCGACGAGGTGATATTCCTCGACATTACCGCAACGAGCGACGATCGCGCCACCACGGTAGAACTTGCGAGCCGCGCATCCGAGCAGCTGCACCTGCCGTATTGCGTCGGCGGCGGGTTCCGAAGCGTCGCCGATATCCGCCGCATGATCGCCGCGGGTGCCGACAAGGTGTCGGTGAACTCGGCGGCTGTCGCAAACCCCGAGCTCATCACGCAGGCAGCAACCGCGTTCGGCACGCAGGCGATCCTTTGCGCGATCGACGCGAAGCAACGGGCGGACAACCCCAACAAGTGGGAAGTCTATGTCCACGGCGGCCGAAAGGCAACAGGAATCGACGCTGTCGAGTGGGCGCAGGAGGCAGCGCGTCGCGGTGCGGGCGAGATCCTGCTCACGAGCATGGACCGCGACGGCAGCCGCGACGGTTTCGACTGCGCCCTCACGCGGGCCGTGGCGCGCGCGGTCAATATCCCCGTGATTGCCAGCGGCGGCGTCGGCAAGATCGAGCACTTCGCCGAGGGTATTCTAGAGGGCGAGGCCGACGCCGTGCTCGCGGCAAGCGTGTTCCACTTCGGCGAGATGACCGTGCGCCAGGTGAAGGAATACATGCGCTCGCAAGGCATTCCCGTGCGCCTGTAACGCGGCTATCGCAAGCGAGTTGCGTAAACCGAAAGGACACTAACGAATATGGCAGCAACCGAGAACATTCCCGAGCTTACCTACAACGATGCCGGGCTCATTCCCTGTATCGTGCAGGACGCGAAGACGCGCGAGGTGCTCATGATGGCGTGGATGAACGAGGAATCCGTGCGCCTGACGCTCGAACAAGGCACGACCTGGTTCTTCTCGCGCAGCCGCCAAGAGCTGTGGCACAAGGGCGGCACATCCGGCAACACACAAGCGCTCGTCGAGCTTCGCTACGACTGCGACGCCGACTGCCTGCTCGCTTTGGTGGAGCCTGCGGGTCCCGCCTGCCACACGGGGAACAACACCTGTTTCTACCGCGTGATGGGGTAGGGCAACAAGGGAACGCCTTCGCCGTGCGAGCGGCCGCACGCTCGCGCACCACCTCTGCAACCGCGCGCTCGCAGAGTGACGCAGTGCGACTTCAACCTATAAGCTACACTGCCTCCTGATAATCGCCATGCATGCAGAAAACCTGCGGCAGTCGTGTGTGCGCTTCCTGCTGTTTCGCCGCGCGACGGGCAACCTTCGGTAGAATCGATAGGTCATATCCGCGCGCGACGAGTTGCATATCGCGCATGCACGAAAGCTCATACATGATTATCGAAATCCTGAAAGCCCTGCTCGAGGGCATAGTTGAGGGCATCACCGAGTGGCTTCCTATCTCGTCGACCGGACATATGATCTTGATCGACGAGTTCGTGAAGCTGCAGGTATCCGACCAGTTTCTCGCCCTATTCCTCGTGGTTATCCAAATCGGCGCAATCCTTGCCGTTATCATCATGTACTTCCACAAGCTCAACCCCTTCAGTTTCAAGAAAACCCCAGCTCAGCGCAAGAGCACGTGGCGACTGTGGGGCATGGTCGTCATTGGGTGCATCCCGGCGGCGCTCTTCGGCTTCGCACTTGACGACTGGGTGAACGAGCACTTCTACAACAAGGTCTGCGTTGCCGCGATGCTCATCCTGTACGGCATCATCTTCATCGTGCTCGAGCGTCGCAACCATCGTCGTTTCCAGGAAGCCCGCGCAGGGCTTGCGCTCTCTGGCCCTCGCCCGCGCGGAAAGCATGCCCGCATCGACGCGCAATCGCACGCAACAAGCGAGCAACTCGACGCGCGCGCGGAGGAACAGCTGTTCAAGATCACCGACGTCGACGACATCGACTGGAAAACCGCGCTCAAGATCGGCTTTTTCCAGGTGCTTGCCATCATCCCGGGAACGAGCCGCTCGGGCGCCACGATCATCGGCGGCATGCTCACCGGGTGCTCGCGCACCGCAGCTGCCGAATTCACGTTTTTCCTGGCCATCCCTGTGATGCTTGGCTGGGGCGCGGTGAAGGCCGCGAAATTCGTGCTCGCCGGCGTTGCCATGACGACGACCGAGATTGCCGTGCTTGCCACGGGCGTCGTGTCCGCGTTCATCATGTCGATCATCTCGATCAAGTTCCTCATGGGCTACATCAAGAAAAACGACTTCACGGCGTTCGGTATCTACCGCATCATCGTAGGCGTGCTCGTCCTTGCCTACTTCGCCTTCGAGACCATGGGCATGCTTCCGTAAAGCCGCGCCGTGCAGTCCGAGCAAAACATCCCTCGCGTCACTTATACGCCCAAGCTAGCAGCATACATGCGCAAGAAAGGATGGCGCCATATCGCCATCGAACACGCAAGCGCATGCGGCTGTTGCGTCGACCTGTCGGAAGTGGCCACGCGCTTCGTGGACGATGCCGCGGCAGACAAGCTGCGCGCGAAGGGATGCGTCGAGCTTCACGGAGAGCTGGGGAGTATCCTCGTTGCGCGGGGAATGGAATACGACGACGCGGTCGAATTGGGGCTTCGCAGCTTCTTCGGAGCGAAGGACATCACCGTCCGCGGCATCAGGTCATGGAGCTTGTAGCATACTTGGGGGCTTGCTGCACGCCTTTGAGCCTGCAGCAAGCCCCCAAGTTGGTTGTGAGATGAAGCGCGACCCTGAGTCTGCAGCGCACCCGCGAGTTGGCGGCGGGATGGAGCGAAACCGCGAGTTGGCAGCGAGATGGAGCGCGCCTTCGAGCTGGCTGCGCGATGAGGTTGCCAACACCCGAGCTAGCATCGGGATAGGGCGCACCCCCGAGTTTGTGGTCAATTGAGCGAGTTGTGCGACGTTATTTTGCTCGATGGAGCCCTTCGCGACTGTTTAGAACACCCTCTGAAAAGAAAACCCCAGGTCAGCGAAAAGAGAATTGGATTATTCTCAAAAATGGCAGCGCACAACTCGCTCAATTGACCACCAACTAGGGGGTGTGCTCCGGAAAGCACCCCACCGTGGACAAACATTGCCGATATGCGAGCATGAAAGGAGCGGTGGGCTTATTACTCCTTGCGTGCGATCGCGAACATGGAGCACAATGAAGCGGGACTGCCGCGGGAACCTGACGGGTAGCACGCCACCGCGGGAAACCAGGAATCGGCCGCGAGCTGCCGCCGAAAGCCGCAAATCGCACAGAAGCAGGGAGGACCTTATGCATTACGTCGAATCGCCGCATCGTTTGCCCTACGAGATGGCATCGGAAATCCTTCAGGTTGAAATCGGTTGCTCGTACAACCGCTGCCGCTTCTGCTCGCTGTGCCGCAAACCAGGGAAAGACTATCGGCCCGCACCGCGCGAGGTGGTGGAGGCCGACCTCGACGAGCTCGCCTCCTACGTGCGCAGACCCTCGCGTATCTACCTCTATGGCGGAAACCCCTTCGGCATGCCGCGCGACGTGCTCATTCCGCTGCTCGAACGCATTCACGAGAAGCTGCCCGAGGTGAAAACAATCGGAGGCTTTTGCCGTGTCGCCGACGTGAAAGCCGCAACCGACGAGGACCTCGCAACGTGGGCGCAACTTGGAGTCCAAGGACTCTCCATCGGTGCCGAAAGCGCCTACGACCCCGCGCTCAAGTTCATGCGCAAGCCCCACACCGCGGCTGACCTGGAGCAGCAGTGCGCTCGCCTTGACCAGGTTGGCATCGACTACACACTCTTCTACCTGGCAGGCATAGCGGGTGCAGGGAAGTGCGCCGAAGCTGCACGCGCATCTGCCGAGGTGTTCTCGCGCATCAACCCGCTGCGCATCAACATCATGACGCTCACCGTGTTCGACAACGCAGACCTCGCGCAGGATGTGGCATCAGGCGCCTTTGTCCCCGCAGCCGAACGTGAAATCGTGCTTGAAATCCGCGACTTCATCGCAGGGCTTTCGGGATGCACGTCCTTTATCGAAGCCGGGCACGATACCAACATGGTGCATTTCGACGGCGTGCTTCCGCGCGATCAGGAGAAAATGGCTCTCTACCTGGAGCAGCGTGCCAATATCATGAACGAGGAGCACATGAGGCTCCTTCGAAGCCGCTTCCGCGCGCTCTAGCGGAGGCACGCGAGAAGGCGGCGGGCCTTCGTGCGACCGAGGACTGCAGGCGACACGGTTTCACGGGCTTCAGTATGTTCGTCCTCGCGCATGGCGCAAAGCTTCGGGTCGTGTGAGGAATGGGAACGAGTCAAGCCACCGTATTCCTGGAAATCCCAAGGTAGCAAGTGCCTGCTTGAACAGGCGAGCCCGCACGCGGCCGAGGAGCACAGGCGACAGGATGCCTATCCAATTGATATGGATTTACCGCCTGCAGCTTCTTTTCGTTAGCTTTCGGGTTAGCCGCGGCTTCGCTTTTGCTATCATGTCAGGCACACGAGTGGCCCTATCAGGGCAGATTCTCGTTAAAGCATTGAGGCATGAGAGGAACTATCGATGCCAGAAGAAAGCAAGTCGCTTGCGGAAATCGAAGCGCACCGCGCGAAGATCGACGAAATCGACCAGCAAATCGTTGCGCTTCTGAACAAGCGCGCAGGTCATTCGCTCGTGATCCGCGGACTCAAACCGGGCGCCCACATGGGGCTCTACGACCCCAAACGCGAGGAGGAAATCTTCGCTCGCGTCAACTCCTATAACGAGGGACCTTTATATAACGAGAACCTCCGTGAAATCTACGAGGCAATTCTCAAGGTTATGAAGGAGACCCCGTCCGTATGAGTGATGTCAAACCCGTATCCCAAAAACTGCCCGACTACGGAACACGAACTGACGAAATCACAATCTTCGCCGGCCCATGCTCGGTAGAGAGCGAAGAACAATTCAACGAAGTCGCCGAATGCATCGCAAGTCTTGGCCTGCATTGGATTCGCGGCGGCGCGTTCAAACCCCGCACTAATCCGCACAGCTTCCAGGGCCTCGGCGAGGAGGCGCTGCAGATCATGAAGGCCGGGGGAGATAAGTACGGCCTGAAGACCCTGACGGAAGTCATGGACTCCGAGCACTGCGAGATGGTCCACTCCTATGTGGACGGCCTGCAGGTGGGCGCCCGCAACTTCCAGAATTTCAGCCTGCTGAAGAACATCGGTAAGGTGACGAAAGATTCCCATAAGATGGTGCTGTTCAAGCGCGGTTTCGCTGGCACCATTGCCGAATGGCTCGCCGCAACCGACTACATCACGATGGCGGGCAACAACAACGTCGTGCTCTGCGAGCGCGGCCTGCGCACCTTCGAGACGGCGACGCGCTTCACGCTCGACATCTCGGCCGTGCCTGTCATCCACAAGCAGAGCCTCTATCCCATCTGCGTGGATGTCTCGCACCCCGCCGGCGTTCGCGACCTCGTGCCCGCACTCGCAAAGGCGGCGGTTGCGGTTGGCGCCGACTCCATCATGATCGAAGTGCACCCGAACCCACCTGCGGCCCTCTCTGACGGCCCGCAGCAGCTGACTCCCGCCCAGTTCGCCGACCTCATTGCCGAACTGCGCGAAATCGCCGCTGTCTTCGGAAAGAAGATCGTGTAGCGTATCGGACGATTCGCGCCATCAGCGCAGGAAGGCCGCCACCCGAGCGGCCTTCCTGCTATACGGAAGCAAACCGCAGGGATATCCTCGAAGCGAGCAGGCCGCCGAGCCCGTCCCAAACCGAGCACCACCAGCGACCCCTCGACAGGAAAGCGCCTTCCAAGCCATCAGCCGCTCCCGCAAATCGCAGGGGTGCTACAATGGCACGCGTTCGCCCACGACGCCCTCGACGATTCGGAGCTCAATGCCCAACTTCTCCAAACCCATTAACCGGGTGCTCTTCTTGCTTTGCGTCATCGCAACGGGATCTATCGCCGGTGCGTTCGTGTGGGCGTTCTTCTTCTTAATGGACAAGGGAATCACATTCTTCTGGGCCACGCTGCCCACGCTCATCGGTCAGGCAGCGGACACCCATCTGCCAGGACTTGCCGAAGGGCCGTTCGGCTTTTTGCCGTATCCGATTCTCGTTTGCGTCGGCGGCGGGCTTCTCATCGGGCTTTTCGACAAGAAAACGGGCGCGCGTCCCGAAGAGCTCACCACCGTCATGGGCAAGGTGAAAAAAGACGGCCGCTACAACTACGAGGGCATCGGCAAGCTTTCTCTCGCGGCGCTTCTGCCGCTGCTCTTCGGTGGGTCAATCGGCCCTGAAGCTGGGCTTACGGGCGTGATCGCGGGGCTTTGCACCTGGGTTGGCGACCGCATGCGCCGTTTCGGAGCCGACTTCCGCGCGCTTACCACCATCGGCACGCAAGCCGCATTGACCGCGCTGTTCACCGCCCCCTTGTACGGCTTTGTGGCGCCGCTCGCGGGCACGGCGGATGCGCCCCAAAACGCTCAGGGCGAGGTCGACATCAAACTGCCGCGTGCGCAGAAAACCTTCGTCTACCTGTGCGCCATCGCGGGCGCGCTTGCGACGTTTCTCCTGCTCGGCGACTTGTTCGGAGGAGGAATGGGCCTGCCGCGGTTTGCCGGGATGGAAATAGGCGCCCTCGAAGCCGCCCTCGTCATTCCCGCCGCCCTCATCGGGTGCGCCGCCGGATGGGCCTTCCACACGTCGTCTTGGGCATCGGGGAAGCTGGCACGTCGCATGGGGGAGCGCTCCGTCGCGAAATCAGTGCTTGGCGGAATCGTGCTCGCGGCATGCGGCATGGCGCTGCCCTACACCATGTTCGCGGGCGAGGCGCAAACGCATATGCTGATGGATAGCTACCTCACGATCGGCGCGGGCGCGCTTATCACGACGGGACTTATAAAAGCGGCGCTCACTCCGTTTTGCATCGAGATGGGCTGGCGCGGCGGGCATTTCTTCCCACTCATCTTCGCAGGAGTGAGCATAGGGTACGGGTTTTCCCTGCTCACCGGCGCGGATCCCGTGACCTGCGTCGCCGCGTGCACCGCAGGCTGCATGGGAGCTGTCATGCGCCAACCCGTGATGGCGGCGCTGCTTCTGATCATGTGCTTCCCGGTGAAGGGAGTTGTCGTTACGATCGCGGCTGCAGCCATCGGGGCTGCCATTCCCCTTCCGAAGGCAATCGCACCCGCCAAGCTGCAAGGGAACGCCCCAACATCGCCGCACCGCACAAATCGAGAAACCAAGGAGGCCGACGCATGATCAATTTCCGCATGCTCATCGATGTTTTGAGGCACTCGGGTTTCGGGCCGATCACCTGCGTATTCGCAGCCGCTTTCCTCATCTGCTCGACCGCCGTGTGGCTTGCCGACCCCCAAACCCTCACCTTCGGCGACGGGGCCTGGTTCTCGTTTGAGGTGGTATCGACCATCGGCTTCGGCGACGTGAACGCGTCGGGCCCGGTCGCGCGCGTGACAGCCGTTATTCTCAGCGTCCTAAGCATTTTCTACATCGCACTTCTCACTGGCGTCGTGGTGAGTTATTGCACAACCGCCCTCAAAGCGCGTCAAGAGGGGACGCTCGCCAATTTCGCCGCCAACCTCGAGCGACTCGACGAGATGACCCCCGAGGAGCTCGCCGCGTTCTCCAAGCGAGTGAAGGAATACCGTCGCACGCATTAACGGCGGAGCGCGTATCGCGCCGAGCTGAGCCGCCGCGATACGCACACAACCTCAAAAGTCCCCAAAGGAGCATTTCATCCCCCGTGAGGGACACGAACGGGTCCGTCTCTGCGCCCTTCTGATGTTAAATCACTGGCGTTAACGTTAAATTGTGCGCGCGTTCGTGCAATCTGGGGCACAATGAGGGGCGACACAGAAACGCGAGCAAGAAGGAAGGCTCGCGGGCGCGGCATCCGCCGCATGCAGGAAACGAAACGACAAGGAGCACTTTCGTGGCTAAGGTTAATCCGAATTACCAGATACTTCCGGGCAGCTATCTCTTCTCCGAGATCGCCCGTCGCACGGCGGCCTATTCCGAGGCGCACCCCGAGGCAAAGCTCATCAAGATGGGCATCGGCGACGTGACGCGCCCGCTCGCACCTGCCGTCGTCGAGGCTATGCACGCAGCCGTCGACGATATGTCGAAGCCCGAAACCTTCCACGGCTACGGCCCTGAGCAGGGCTACGACTTCCTGCGCTCAGTCATCGCGGAGAAGGATTTCCACGCTCGCGGGGTCGACATCGCCGACGACGAGATCTTCATCTCTGACGGCGCCAAGTCCGACTGCGGCAACATCGGCGACATTCTCGACGTCGACAACGTCATCGCCGTTTGCGACCCAGTGTATCCCGTGTATGTCGATTCCAACGCGATGGCCGGCCGCGCGGGCGACTACGATGCCGAAGCCGAGCGCTGGACGAACATCACCTACATGCCCACCACCGCTGAAAACGGCTTCTGCCCTGCGCTTCCCGAGGGCAAGGTCGACGTCATCTACCTCTGCAGCCCCAACAATCCCACGGGCACGGTGCTTACCGCCGAGCAGCTGAAGGTGTGGGTCGACTACGCCAACGCCAACGGCTCGATCATCATGTTCGACGCCGCCTACGAGCGCTTCATCACCGAAGAGGGCGTGCCCCACTCCATCTACGAGGTGGAGGGCGCCAAGACTTGCGCCATCGAGTTCCGCTCGTTCTCGAAGACGGCAGGATTTACCGGTGCGCGTTGCGGCTATACGGTGGTTCCTAAGGAACTCGAGCGCGACGGCCAGAGCCTGAACGCCATGTGGAACCGCCGCCAGTGCACGAAGTTCAACGGCGCGAGCTACATCATCCAGCGCGGTGCCGCGGCAATCTACACCGAGGAAGGCGAGCGCCAGATCGAGGAGACGCTTGCGTACTACCGCAACAATGCGCGCGTGATCAAGGAAGGCCTCGAAGCCGCCGGGTTCACCGTGTACGGCGCTGTGAACAGCCCTTACATTTGGTGCAAGACCCCCGAAGGAGTTGGCAGCTGGGAATTTTTCGACAAGCTGCTCACCGAGGCGAACATCATCACCACGCCGGGCGCGGGCTTCGGTCCCTCGGGCGAAGGCTACGTGCGCCTGACCGCCTTCGGCGACGCCGACGCCACGGTGGAGGCCATGGAGCGCATCAAGAAGCTCATGGCGTAGCGGCGCTCGAGTAGCATAGCGAGCCCCATGCGGTGGGAAGAACACTGCCCGCCGCAGAGCGCGCTCTTCCCACGAAAGAGCTTAGGAGCAAAACTAAAAGGAGCCTCGAGCATTGTGCCCGAGGCTCCTTTCTTCTTGTGCGGCCAAACCGAGCGAGCGGCCGCGCTAGCCCTCTGCGTGCGCCGACCCCAGAATCCGCGCACGCTATCGCGTCGACCCTAGCTCCGCGTCAGCCTTAGAATCCGCCTTGGCTTGCGCGCTCGGGGACGAGCGTGCGGCGCTTTCCCTTCGCCCAGTTCATGCTGCGGAACTCCTTCACCTCGTGGAAGTTGTAGTTCTCAGCCCACATGAAGCAGAAACCGCGCAACTCGTCGAGCAGCTCCTCAGGCGTGCCCGCGTGTTCGTCCTCGATGTAGGTCTTGAACACGGAGTACGTTTCGCTCTTGTCGTGGATGCGCACCTTGGGGAAGCGGATGGAAAGCCACGTGCGGATGGCGGCGTTGAGCTTCTCGGCACCAGGGTCGTCGCCGAACATGACCTCGATCGGCTCCCAGTATTCCTTGTACAGGCGCGTTTGCTCGTCGTGGTCCATTGCGATGAGCAGGTAGTTGCGCACCAGGTCGGCCGTCGTCAGCGGCACGCCGCGCGCGTTCAGACTCTCAAAGATAAGCTGCGGGTTGTCGCCACGGTCGAGCTCCGCGTCGATCACCGTGAGCACCTTCATGCCCGCCCATAGCACGTCAGCGTCGAAGTCGCTTTTCTCCATCTCGCCGTAGAAGTAGTCGAGGTTTTCGGTGATGCGCTCGGAGGGACGCTCGGGCATCGGCGTTGCGTTCACCACGGCTTCAAGCGTCGGGCAGTCGTTGAGCGACAAGATGAGCTTCGCCGCTGTGCCGCCGCCCGTCTTCACGTGGAGGAATGTGCCGGAGATGTCGTCGGCGGTAAGGCCATCGGCGGTCGAGCCGTGAGCGCGCAGGTACTTCACGAGCGCGGCGATCACGATGGTGAGCGTGGTCATGCGCTGCTGGCCGTCAATCACGTCGAGCTGGTGTTGCGCCGTTTTCGCGAAACAATCGGGCGAATAGAGCACCGTGCCAATGAAATGCGCGTTGCCCGTGCGGCCCGAGCGGTTGATGTCCTGCCACAGCCCCTTGCATTGCTGTAGGCCCCAGGAGTACACGCGCTGGTACACCGGGATGACGAACTGGGTATCTTCTGTTCCCAAAAGGTCGAGGAACAGCTCTTGCTTGGTTTGCATGCGTAAAACTCTTTCCCATATCGCGCGCGAGGAGTCGCCCTCGGCGCGGCCTTCATCTTGCACCCGAAGCGTCGCCGCGGGTGCGGCCCCAAAAAACCGTGAAGGATTATAGGACAGGCGCCTATGGATGAGTAGATGCTCGAATTCGATTGAGTAGGAGAATCCGCAATTCGCGCACAGTGGATAACCTGACGGCCAGGAGCGACGAAAGGGGGCAGGCATCCAGAAGTCCTTGGAGTTTGAAATGGCACTCCCGAATCAAGGACACAGCGGCCGTGACAAGAGCGTGCACCAGAAACGTTTCTCTATGCCAGTCGCGAACACCCTAGCGCATGGCGTCCATATAACGTGCGAACGAGCCGATTTCCGTAATCTCTGCCACCCCGGAAACCGCCGCTCCCTCGCCATCCATAACTGCAGACGCCTCGACCAAAAAGCCCTTCACGACCTCGCCGTCTTCTAGCTCGATGCTCCCGAAACCAAGGGGTGCGGGAACGGATGCGACAAGCGAGCCGAACGCCGCAGCAGACATACGGTAGAGCTCAACCTCGATGCCCGCGCCACCTTCGACACTGCGCAGAAGCCCCGGCTTCACCGGGTCGGTGGAAAGCGCGAAGAGGCGATAGGTAGGGGCGGTTTTCGCTGCCCCCAAAAACTCGGCACCCAAGTCCTCCAATTGAGGATGCAAAGCAAATCCACGCATATGCTGACCGCAGACGGCAACTACGATCTCCCTCGGTTCCGCGAACGCGCGAGCAGCCGACAGAAGCACGCCCTGAGAAGCCGCCGCCGCAAAAAGAGTAATCCCAAACGGATGCTTTTCAGATGCTTCACCTGCAGGAACATCAACAGCAACCAAATCGCACAGATTGCAGTGGTTGGTGTAGAGGCCCATGAGCGAGTTCGTGCGAATAGGATCGGCGCGAACCTCGTCGCGCGTAAAGGTACCGCCTGCCGTGGGCATAACGAGGACTGCGTCGGCGAAAAGCGCGCGGGCGCGGGCGCGGGCGGCGAAAACGGTATGGTACGCGGCAAACGCGTCGGCGGCGGAAAGGTCCAGTCGATTGCCGCTCTCCAGAATCGTGCGCGTCACAGGGAAGACGTCGTCGGCATGCTCTGACACAAACGACCCCAGATCGCTCCAACGCTCGGCGACCCAGGCGCCATCGTAGAGGATCGACGCGATGTCAGAGAGCCACTGCGTGTCAATGCGCTCGAAGCGGGCGCCGTTTGCCCGCGCCACATCCTCGAGCCGATCGAGTGCGCGACGCCACGCGGCGCGATACTCTTCGGCAAAGCTGCCATAGAAATTCGGCTCGTCGCGAGGCACATAAACCGTGCGTGGGAAGGCGCCGACCGCTGAGCGATCGAACTCACGCGACCAGGCGCATGCTTCGTCAGGACCGCTCGCCACCGCATCGACCGCTTCGCAATCGTCGAGCGTACGAGCAAACACGGTCACGCAATCAAGGCTTGCGCAGGCAGGAACCACGCCAGCCGTCGACCAGGACCCCAACGGCGGCTTGAAACCGACAAGCCCGTTCAGCGCAGCGGGCACGCGGCCAGACCCTGCGGTATCGGTCCCAAGCGAAAAAGCCGCCATGCCGAGCGCCACCGCAACCGCCGAGCCCGAAGACGAACCGCCGCTGATAAGCGCAGGATCGAGCGCATTCTCGCATTCGCCGTAGGGGCTTCGCGTGCCGACAAGCCCCGTCGCAAACTGGTCGAGATTGGTCTTGCCAACGGGGAAGGCGCCTGCATCGATAAGCTTCGCGACAACAGTTGCGCTCTGCTCGGGGGTGTAGGCGTAGGCAGGGCATCCGGCAGTTGTTGGCACTCCCGCAAGGTCGATGTTGTCCTTCACGGCAAAGGGAATGCCCCACAGCGGCTTCTGCGCGCGCTCCTCATCTTCCATGCTTTCGAGCGCTTCAAGATATGGATTCACAAAATCCCAGGTAGGTGCCACAATCCATGCATTATGAGAAGCGTATTCCCCCGCGCGGGCAATAATCGCCTTTGCAACATCGCGAGGGGAGAGGTCCCCCTTCTCGAAGGCGCGGTGAAGACCCGCTATCGTAAGGTGGTCGGGAACGAACTTGCTATCCATGAAATTCTCCTTAGGAAACGAAGATTGACGGGGCGAAAGGGGGAGGGCGAGGGGGGGGCGAAACGCATCGCCTCTAGTCGGGCCTTACAGCCGCAACCATCTGTCCTGCAGTGACGAGCGACCCCTGCGCGACGACGAGCTTCTCGACCGCGCCCGCGCACGGCGCGCAAACAGGAAACTCCATCTTCATGCTCTCGAGCACGACGACCTCGTCGCCTGCTTCCACATGAGCGCCCGCGTCAGCCACGACCTTCCACACCGCGCCCGAGATCTGCGCGCTTACAGGCTCGCACCCCGCAGGAACCTCATCGTCGGCGAACGTCGCCTCTGCCGGCTCGTCGGAGACGAACACATCGAGCCCCTCTTCGACCCAGCGATCGTGCTCCGCCTGGAAAGACGCCTCCTGATGGTCTTTGAAGCGCGCGATGGACTCTTCGTTCTCCTTAAGAAAGCGCAGGTAGTCTCCGAGGTTAAACGTCGTCTCCTCGATTTTTGGATTGAAGCGCCCACGCAAGCAGTCGCGACGCAGCTTGAGAATCTCATCCGCCCCGACGGGATAGAAGCGCAGCTGGTCGAAAAAGTCGAGCAGCCATGGCTTGCCCGGAGCGAACGCGGCAGTCGGTTGCACGGGATTCCACATCTGGGTGGTGCGGCCCACGAATTGGTAGCCACCGGGACCCTCCATGCCATAGACGCACAGGTACGCGCCGCCGATGCCTACCGCGTTCTCGGGCGTCCAAGGGCGGGCAGGATTGTACTTCGTCGTGACCATGCGATGGCGCGGGTCGACAGGCGTGGCCACGGGCGCACCCAGGTACACGTCGCCCAAGCCGAGCACGAGGTAGTCGGCATCGAAGACGATGCGCCGAACATCATCAACGCTGTCAAGACCATTGATGCGCCTGATGAACTCAGGGTTCGAAGGACACCACGGCGCATCGGGGCGCGTGGTTTCCTGGTAGCGGCGAGCAGCGAGCTGCGTTTGCGGGTCGTCCCATGAGAGCGGTAGGTGCACGATGCGCGAGGGCACCGTGATGTCCTCGAGGGCGGGAAGGGCGGCGTCTATCTGCGCTACACGAGCGCACATGTCGGCCATGCTGACCTTACTCGGATCGAAATGCACCTGCAGCGAACGGATACCGGGCGTAAGGTCGATCACATCCAGGTCGCTCTTCTCGATATGCTGCATGAGAACATGCACGCGGAATCGCAGCGCGATATCGAGCTTCATGGGGCCGTATTCCACCAGGAGCGCGTCCTCGCCCGACTGGCGGATGCAAAGCGCCTCGTCGCCTTCGCCCCGCTTAAGCAAGATGGCATCCTCGGGGACGAAGGGGCTCGCCTCGGGCAAGGAAAGTGCCAGGTCGAAGATCCCTTCGCACGCCTTCCCGCCAGCAGCGTCGGGCGCTATCGCGGACTCACCGCACGCTGCCGAGCGCACAGTTGCGATGGCGTCCTCCATGCGTTCGCGCAGCGCGGCGGCCTCGCCAAGGGAAAGCACCTGGAAGCGAACCTCATCTCCTGGGCGCAGCTGGCCTAAAATCCAGCGCTGCGAGAGGGCGACGACCACCGGGCAGACAAATCCGCCCAGGCTCGGACCGTCAGGCCCCAAAAGAATCGGCTGATCACCCGTCAAATCGAGCGCGCAGATGGAGTAAGGGTTGTCGTGGATGTTCGACGGATGCAGGCCAGCCTCGCCGCCGTCCTCGCGCGCCCATTGCGGCGCGGGACCGTTCAAGCGCACGCCCGTACGGGCCGAGTCGTAGTTCACCGTATAAACGGCACTCGTGAGCGTGTCGAAGAACTCAGGGCGCAGGAACTCACCGTCGGAAAGCGGCCCCACGATGACGCCGATCGTCCAGGAATGCCCGAACGAGGGCACGCTTTGCGCGGCGACGGAAAAGCCCATGCACAGGTCCGCGGGCGCGGGCGCGGGCGCGGGGGCGGGAGCGGGAGCGGCAGCTGCGCTCAACAACGCATCGTCACCCTCCGCATCCTCGAACAACGCGAGCACATCTCCCGAGCGCAGGGCGCGACCGTTCACCCCACCGAAACGCCCATCGACGAACGTCGAGCGCGAACCGAGGATAACAGGAACATCAATTCCACCTTTGACCAGCAAATACGCACGCATTCCATCGGAGGCGGCCCCGAAACGCAGAACGCTTCCCCGCTCGGCGCGCACTGCAGTCAAGCGCGCAACGGGCTCGCCGTCGAGCGTTGCCGCCATATCGGCGCCCGCAATGCAGAACCAGCATGCGCACCGGAAGCGGTACGCACCGCCGCGCATGGTGAGCTCGAGGCCTGCCGCCCCTTCATCGTTGCCGAGCACCGCGTTGCCGAGGCGAAAGCTGTAGGAGTCCATCGGCCCCAAAGGAGGCACGCCAACCGCCCAGTACCCCACCATGCCGGGGTAGTCCTGCAC
>NZ_CAKTTZ010000006.1 GCF_934617235.1 uncultured Ellagibacter sp.
GTTCCAGACGCCGTGGTTCGCCGCAATCGCGATCGGCTGCATCTCTCTCGTCCTGCCGCTGTTCCTCGACATGGCGACGCTGTCCCGCTTCGTCAACTTCGGCGCGCTGTCCTCGTTCGTGCTGCTGAACATTGCCGTGTTCATCTTCTTCTTCATCAAGGAGAAGAAGCGCAACAGCTTCGGCGACGTCGTGAAGTACCTGGTTTGCCCGGTTCTCGGCGTGCTCATCCTGCTGTACGTGTTCACCGGCTTCGACGTGCCGACCTACATCGTGGGCATCGCGTGGCTCGTCATCGGCCTCATCATCGGCGCCGTGAAATCGAAGGGCTACAAGGAAGTCCCCGAGGCTTTCAAGAATCTGGAAGTGTAACGCTTAGCCGAGTTGTTCGGGCTTAAGCTTCGCTTTTAGCAAGGCGCCTCGCAGGTAGCTGCAAGGCGCATCCAACAGGCCGCGTGTTCCGCACACGCGGCCTGTTTTGCATTAGCAGGAAGACAAAGGGAAAGCGAAGCCGCCGCATGCTCGGCGAGGCGGAAGCGGCGCGGGGCATGGGGTGCAAAACGGGCAGCCCCAGCGCGACATGCGGCTACGCAATGCCCCCTTTCCTTACCTGCCAAAGCAAAAGCGCGCGGACCTGAAAGGACCCGCGCGCTCGATGCATAGTTTGCGACGTGAGATGTATTACAGCTCGATGCGGCCGAACTTCGCAAGCAGTTCGGAGGCGGCGGCGCAAGAGGGGCAATTGCAATACTTGGCGCCCGCCTCCTTGCGCGCGAGCTGCGCTTCGAGCATTTTTGCGGCGGCCTCTTCGCCCATCATTTCTTTCGCCGGGCCCTGGGCGAACGCGATAACGCCATCGATTGTGGTGGGACGCCCCTCAAGGAAGTCGAGCAGCTTGGTGGTCGCAGCCTCAACAGCGGCGTCACTGCTGTCGGCGGCAACAGCGTCTTTCCAGGCGGCAGCCGCGTCCTTGGTGTCCTGCTTGCTCGTGTCAGCAGTGGCGAGGATGCCCGCGCGCTCGGCAACGTAATCGAACAGTTCCTTCTCCATGATGAACCTCCTTGGTTGCGCTTATATTCCTGCAGACATTATAGGATGCCGTCGATGCAATCCAAGTAGTTACTTTGCAGAAACCAGGGCCGTCGCGTCATCGGCAGCTCAAGGCGGCAAGCCCCTCTCTCAAACACCTCGCCTTGCCTTGCGCTATTCCCCTTTGGCCTTGTCGGTCATGTAAAGCCCGACGCGAGCCTGATTCCAGGTTTCAGCCTTTTTGTCAACCTTAAGAATGCGGCACTCAAGCACATCGTCGTGGCCGAAGCGCAGCAGCTGAGCCGCAAGGTCGTTCTGATCGCGCGGAATGTAGCCGAGCTTCACGTCCTTGCGATAGATGGCGACGGCGTTGGGATCCGCCGGATTGTGCGATTCCGCGACAAGACGCAGCTTCTTGCCCGGCTTGAGCTTGGAAATCACCTTTGCACCATCCCAGTAACGCATGCCAGCAACGTTGAAATCCGCGACGTAACGAGAACTCGAGCTCATGATTGCAGCCGTCCTTCCTTCTCCTCTTCTGTCCTTTTCCAATGTAGTTGCCATTCTATCGGGCCGGCACAATATGCCTGTCCTTGCTATCGGACATGGAAACTATGGGGCACTCTTCTTCCCATCTGCTACAATGAGGATGCATATCGTTATTGCGCCCCTCGAGAAAGCGACTGCTATGGCGTACAACAGCAAGGCGAAGCTCAAGGTTCTCTATCTCTGGAAGATCCTTCAGGAGGAAACCGACGCCGAGCACGGCCTTTCCATGACGCAGATTCTCGAGCGGCTCGATTCATACGGGATATCCGCCGAGCGCAAAAGCATCTACGACGACATCAAGACGCTGCGCGATTTCGACATCGACATCAAAACCTACCAGCGCAACCCCGTGGAATATGCCATCGAGCGACGCGACTTCACCCTCGAAGAGCTCATGCTCATGGTTGACGCCGTTCAATCATGCCGTGCCATCACCGAGCGGCAGGCGCGCATGCTCATCACCAACATCAAACAACTCGCCACCAACCGCGAGCAGGCGCTTCTCGACCGCCGCATCCACGTCGAAGGACGCATCAAGTCGAAAAGCGAGAGCGTGCTCTCGACCGTCGACGCCATCCACGAGGCCCTTCGCCTGCGCTGCAAGGTGGCGTTCTCCTACCGCAAGATCGGCGCAGACGGCAAGCCCCACGAAACGCGCGAGGGCAAGCGCCACGAGGTAACCCCCGTTGCCATCTCATACGACGACGGGTTCTACTACCTGACCGCATGGAACGACCACCACGCCAATCTCACCGAGTACCGGCTCGACCGCATGGCGAAGGTGAGCGTCGAACGCGACATGCCAGCCACCCGCAACGAAGAGATCGCCAATTACGCCTTCGACCAGGGGAAAGCCGTCATGTTCGGGCGGTTTAACGGCGAGGAGGTCGCCTGCGAGCTGACCGTCGACCCCGATAAAGTCGAGATCATCACTGACCGCTTCGGCAAGGGCGCAACCTTCCTCCCCTTCGACGGGCAGCAGGTGCGCGCTCGGGTGAAGGTGTGCAAGAGCCAGCAATTCTTCGGCTGGGTAGCGAGCATGGGCCGCGCCGTGAGCATCGCGGCCCCGCAGAGCCTCGTCGAGGAATACCGCAATTATCTGCACTTCCTCCTCGAAGAATAAGCGCCTGCCGCCAACATGTCGAGCTCGCGAACGGCGGCTTGAACCGTGCCACCCTCAAGCGATAAACGGATACTGCACCCTTCCAACTCGATGACGTATTCATCTTTTGCTGTGCGGAAAGCCCGACAAGCTCGCTGGCCGAACGCGCAAGAGAGGGGTCCCACAACGACCCACGCGGGACAGCAGTCTTCGGCGTCGCGCCGCAAACTGGCAGGCGGAAGCGAGGTGTCCACCGCTCCCGCGCAGACGGCAAGCTTGCCGTCCAGCGCCCGATATGCCGCAAGATCCCCTTCGGAGAAACGCAGGACGAAAGGCGCATCGGAAATCGGCGCGTCAGCGTAGAAATCCCAGGCTATAAAAGCGTCGGCCAAATCATCGCCCAAGGGGAAAGCCTCGGGAGAAGACGGCGCACCCAGCATCCACGACGCTTTGAGCTCGCAAACCTCACCCGACATCCCAATCGCGCACGCCGCATCAGGCACGGCGGGCTCATCCGACACCCCGCGCGCACCCGACCTTCTGGGTGCGCATGCCGCATCGGGAACGCACGACGATTCGTCCGTGTCGCCAAAGAGCTGATGCGCGCCTTGCAATGCCATGCGTGTGCCTCCCGTCGTTTTCTCGATTGGCGCCATTGTAGAACGTGCGTACGAACCAGTCTGTCCATGCTTTTGGACAGTCGCAGCCCAACTGGAAGAGTTTTCCGAAGCGCCCCTCACGCCCCTCGTGCCCTCGCGCTGCCTGCCGCCGCTCGCAACGCGAACGGGAAGCGAGGACGGAAACCGCGAACAGCCCTCGCGCTCGGGCAGCCTGCATCGAGTATCATGGGGGATGCGGCGCGCCATTCGCGGCATGCCCCACTATCGGAAGGACACTCCCTTGCAAACGCAGCAAACCACCTCCCCCGCACGCGAGCGCCTTATCCGCACGCTTGCCGCCCTGCTTCTGGCAGTGAGCCTGTGCCTTCCCTCGCTTAGCGGGTGCGCAGGCGGCGAAAGCGTCGCGAACGGGGACAATGCGACAAGCTCGCAGCAAGTTTCCGCAGGCAGTGCCGCCGCGAAGCTATCCGATATCCCCGAGTACTCAGGTGCGCTCTGCATCGATATCAACGAGGGGCAACCTGGATTCTCCGCCGATGACGCGGCGCGCGGGTCGTTCATGGAATTCAGCGAGCTCGACTTCGAGGGGCGCTGCGGCACGGCGTTCGGCCTTATTGGACCCGAGACTGTCTCCAATGCCGAGCGCGGCGACATCTCGCAGGTTCACCCTTCGGGCTGGGTCCAACATCGCTACAGCTTCGTCGACCGCGAGATGCTCTACAACCGCAGCCACCTCATTGCGCACCAGCTGTGCGGCGAGGACGCCAACGAGCGTAACCTCATCACCGGCACGCGCACGATGAACGCCGTGGGGATGACCTATTACGAGGAGCTGGTGGGCAACTACGTCCGTCGCACGAACAACCACGTCCTCTATCGCGTGACCCCGCTCTTTGCAGCGAACGACCTGGTGGCACGCGGGGTTCAGATGGAAGCGGAATCTGTGGAAGACGGCGGGCAGGCTATACGCTTCAACGTCTTCGTTTACAACGTGGAGCCCGGCGTGAAAATCGACTACGTGACGGGCGACAACTGGGAGTCGAGCGAGATTCCCGCCGTGAAGACCAAGAGCGAGGCAACCACAACCCGCGGCACGGGTGGCGATGCGGCGCTACCCCAAAGCGCGTCGAGCAAACGCGAGGCGGGCGCTTCGGGCACGAGCGGCTCATCGACTTCCAGCAACGCGGCAGCGGGGAATGGAGCGGGAGCAGCGCCATCCGGTTCCTCGGACGCGAAAACGAGCGGCGACTCGTCTTCTTCCGCGAACACCGCCGAACAGCAAACGTACGTCCTGAACAAGAGGAGCCACAAATTCCATCGTCCCGAGTGCGACGGCGTGCAGTCCATGTCCCCCTCCAACAAAGAGGAGTTCACGGGGTTGCGCCAGACGCTGATCGACGAGGGATACTCGCCCTGCAGAAGCTGCAATCCGTAACGCCACATTCCCCCAGGTCATGCACGAGCGATCTCAACCTGAGACCGAGGGCGCATCGACTAATGTGAGGCTTGCGTTCAAGCAGCCAGCTTGGTCCTTTCATCAAATTACAACAACGTTCAAAAAAGTGCTTGCGTTACTGTGCATAGTGTATATATACTGTGCTTATCAGATATACACACGTAAGGACTCACAGTGGACATCATCCTATCCAACTCGAGCGACAAGCCCATCTACGAGCAGATAACCTCGCAGATGAAAGCCCAGATTCTGTCGGGCGCGCTTCCAAGCGGGGAGAAGCTCCCCTCCATCCGCGCGCTCGCGAACGGCCTCGGCGTCAGCGTGATAACCACCAAGCGCGCGTACTCCGATTTAGAGGCCGAAGGATTTATCGCAACCGTGCAGGGGAAAGGCAGCTTCGTAGCCGCGGGGAACCTCGAGCTTCTACGCGAAAGGCGCCTGCGTCAAGTTGAGGAGCTGCTTGTGCAAGCGGGCGAACAGGCGGCTGAGCTGGGGGTCTCACGGGCCGAGCTGCACGACATGCTCGACCTCGTTGCGCCTGACGACCTTGCATGAAGCCACCCACCACAGGCAAAAAGCGCCTCACGACATGAAAGGACACGGAACGCCCATGTCAAACCTTCTTGAAATACGCGACGCAAACCGTCAGGTGAGCGACTCTTTTTCGCTCCGAAATGCCAACCTCTCCATTGGATCAGGGGAAATCGTCGGCCTCGTCGGAGCGAACGGCGCGGGAAAGACCACGATACTCCGAGCCGCACTCGGCCTTCTGAAACTCGGTTCCGGGTACGCAGCGCTTTTCGGCGAGCCCCTCGCCGCCGACACCCCCGACGCCGACGTGCGGCGACTTCGCTCCCGCGTCGGCGTCGTGTTCGACACGTGCCCCTATCCCTCCGAGATTACGGTGTCTCAAGTGGAAACATGCATCAAACCAGCCTTCCCCACCTGGGATAACACATGTTTTGAGACGCTGGTCGCCCGATTCGGGCTCGAGCCGAAGAAGAAGGTGAAGTCGCTCTCGCGCGGCATGGGCATGAAGCTGCAGCTCGCCTGCGCGCTCTCGCACAACGCCGACCTGCTCATCCTCGACGAGGCGACCGCAGGGCTTGACCCGCTCGCTCGAGACGAGCTGCTCGATGAGCTGCGCGATTATGCTTCAACCGGCGATCGCGGCGTGCTGCTTTCGAGCCACATCACAAGCGACCTGGAACGCATCGCCGACCGCGTGGTGGGCATCGACGCGGGCAGCATCATCTTCGACATCCCGCGCGAGCAGATAACCGACGTTGTCGGCATCGCGCATTGCACAGCTGACCAGGCGCAACGGATTCTCGCATGCGTGGATGGCGCCCGTATCGCAAAGCGCGAGTTCAGCTGCGACGTTCTCGTCCCCAACCGCTTCGAGTTCTCCGAAGCCTTCCCCGAAGTGCCCTGCGACCGCGCCTCCATCGACGACTACCTACACTTCATCCTGAAAGGAACCAACCGATGAAAGCCGCTTTCCTCTCCGAACTTGCCATAGTGCGCACCTTCGTCCTCAGCTTCATCGGCATCCTCGCATTCGTCTTCGTCTTCATGTGTTGGTCGATGGGGAGCGCCGTGGGTGCCGCCGCGGTTGTATGCGCCATGACGCCAATGCTCATCATGTTCTCGCTCATGGGCTACGACGACCAAAACGGCTGGCTGCGTTACCGTGCCGCACTCCCCTTCGCGCGCCGCGACATCATCGCGAGCCGCTACGCGACCATCTTGGCATGCGCCGTCGCCGTCATTGTTGGCGCTTCGGTGCTTGGCATCGCGCTCAACGGGGTGCTTCCCCGCTTTCTCGAAGGTTTCGAGGTAGCCGAGCCAATCGAAATCATTTCCTCAAGCATCGCGGCCACGATGATCGTCCTCATCATCGCCGCCATCGCCGAGCCCTTCCTGGTGAAATTCGGCACCACGAAGGGGATGCGCTATCTCATGTGCGCATTTATCCTGGCAGGATGCATCGACGTCGTCATCCTGACGAACTTCCTCGCCCCCGACGTCATGCAATCGATTCTCGTGTGGATCGACGCGCACAGCTGGCCGCTATTCGCGGCGCTCGTCATCATCGCACTCGACATCTACGTCGCAAGCTGTATGGTTAGCATCCGAATTTTTCAGGCGAAAGACC
Source organism: uncultured Ellagibacter sp. (assembly GCF_934617235.1). Lineage (GTDB taxonomy): Bacteria > Actinomycetota > Coriobacteriia > Coriobacteriales > Eggerthellaceae > Ellagibacter. The sequence continues at coordinate 6,913 of NZ_CAKTTZ010000006.1, forward strand.
TCTAGGGAATCGCGGGGTCGCGCCGCGTGCTCTTCATCGCTCGCCCTCGCCTTCGCTATAATCAACGTCGACACGAACAAGCACGCGGAGAGGAACCCATGAACATCACCGTCTACCTGGGAGCAAATGAAGGCAACGACCCGTCCATCGCCGAAGCGGCCCGTGAGCTGGGCACATGGATCGGCGAAAGCGGAAATGCCCTCGTGTACGGCGGGTCGAAGGTCGGGCTCATGGGAATGCTCGCAGAAAGCGCACTCGACGCGGGCGCCGAAGTCACCGGCGTCGAGCCGCAGTTCTTCATCGACCAAGCCGTGCAGCTCGACACCATCACGCAGCTCATCGTGACCGACACCATGGCCGAGCGCAAAGCGAAGATGATCGAGCTCGGCGACGCGTTCATCGCCTTCCCCGGCGGCTCGGGCACGCTTGAGGAAGTGTCGGAGGTCATGTCGATGCTCTCGCTTTCGCACTTGGACGCGCCCTGCATCATCTACAACCTAAACGGGTACTACGACCACTTGAAAGCCCAGATCAACCTCATGATTGAGAAGGGCTTCTCCACGCCCAAGCGCCTGGAGCACGTCCACTTTGCAAGCAACCTTAACGACGTGAAGAACATCTTAGGTCGCTAGCGCATAAGCCGCCCGACGCCGCGGGGGAGCCTGCGCCTCATTGCAGCGCGCGCATCGGCCGACATCGCGCCCGCACCCCCGCGCGCCGCCCGGACTCGCACTCACATCCTCTCGCGCGTATCGCCCGCCTTCCCACCTCGCGATACGCTCAACCCGCATCCCCTTGTCATCTGCGTGAAAGCGCGCCGCCTTCCGCATTCCCGTTCCCCTGTAATAGTACAATGTGATTTTGCCGCCCTACGCGCCCATTGAGCACCGCGCTCGCAATCCGCGCGAGCAGGGCATTTCACTTCCAGATACGAGAAAGAACTAGCATGTCGACCCTAACGGATCAGATTTCCTCACGGCGCACCTTCGCCATCATCTCGCACCCCGACGCGGGCAAGACGACCCTCACCGAGAAGCTCCTGCTCTACACCGGCAGCATCCAGACCGCAGGCTCGGTCAAAGGCAAGTCCAGCTCGAAGCACGCCGTATCCGACTGGATGGACATCGAGAAGCAGCGCGGCATCTCCGTGACCTCCTCGGTGCTGCAGTTCTCCTATGACGGCTATTGCGTGAACATCCTCGATACCCCCGGCCACCAGGACTTTTCGGAAGACACCTACCGCACGCTCATGGCCGCCGACGCCGCGGTCATGGTCATCGACGGCGCGAAGGGCGTCGAAGCGCAGACGAAGAAGCTCTTCAAGGTGTGCACGCTGCGTCATATTCCCATTTTCACGTTCGTGAACAAGCTCGACCGCGAGACGCGAGACCCGTTCGACCTCATGGAGGAGATCGAGACAGTGCTCGGCATCGGCACCTACCCGATGAACTGGCCGATCGGCTGCGGACAGAACTTCCGCGGCGTGTTCGACCGCCAAACCCGCCGCGTCATCGCCTTCGAGGGCGATGGGCACGCCAACGCCACCAAGAAAGTTGCGGAAATCGAGGCCGAGCTCGGCGACGCCGCGCTTGCCGACCTCATCGGGGAAGCGAACCACGCGAACCTCATCGACGACATCGAGCTGCTCGACGGCGCAGGTGACGAGCTCGACCTCGACGCAGTGCGCACCGGCAAGCTCTCCCCCGTGTTCTTCGGCAGCGCGCTCACCAACTTCGGCGTCGAACCGTTCCTGAAAGAGTTTCTGCGCCTCACCCCCACGCCGCTTCCCTATACCGACTGCCTCACGGGCGAGCCGGTCGACCCGATGCGCGACGAGTTTTCGGGATTCGTCTTCAAAATCCAGGCGAACATGGACAAGAACCACCGCGACCGCATCGCCTTCGTGCGTATCTGCTCGGGCAAGTTCGAGCGCGGCATGGACGCAGTGCACATGCAGGGCGGCAAAAAGCTGAAGCTTGCCACAGGAACCTCGCTCATGGCAGACGACCGCGCGACGGTCGACGAGGCATACTCGGGCGACATCGTCGGACTCTTCGATCCGGGCATCTTCTCGATCGGCGATACCGTTTGCGCAGGTAAATGCCGCGTTCAGTACCCCGAAATCCCCACGTTCGCACCCGAGATCTTCGCGCGCGTCACGCAGGTGAACACGCTCAAACGCAAGCAGTTCGTGAAGGGCATGGAAGAGCTCGCACAGGAAGGCGCCATTCAGATTTTCCGCGAGCCGGGCTTCGGTATGGAAAGCGTCATCGTGGGCGTCGTCGGCGTGTTGCAGCTCGACGTGCTTGAACAGCGCCTGAAAAGCGAATACGGCGTCGAGGTGCGCAGGCAGGCGCTCCCCTATTCCGAGATTCGCTGGATTATGAACGATCCTTCCACCTACGACATCGCGAAGCTCAACCTAACAAGCGACACACTGCGCGTCGAGGACATGCGCGGGCGCAAGCTGCTTCTGTTCACGAGCGCATGGAACGTGAATTGGGCGAGCGAGCGCAACGCTGACCTGGAGCTTTCGGAGGTCGGCAACTTCTCCATTTAAGGGGGCGGCGATGCGACAGGGCAGACACGACACCTTTGGCGCGCCCGTAGATCATCCTTCGGGCGCAAGGGAGCTTGCGGGCGGGGGCTCTGTTTCGCTTGTCGCCAACACCTCATCGGCCGAAGTGGTTGCCGTGAAAGATGGCGAGTCATCGGCCCCGAATGCGGAAACGGCCTGTTCCGAATATACCCCGACACCCCTCTTTGCGCTTGATGTTCAAGGGGCGTGCGTCACTGTTTGGCCTGCGCAATCTTCGGGCAATGCGCGCAATCACGCTGGTGAAGGCGGCGAAGAGGACGACAGCAACCGCCTCAACCACATCGTCTATCTGCATGTTTACGACGGAGACGGCCTCGACGTCCTCAGCGAATGCCAGCGTATCGGCTGCCCACCGTTCACGCTCGTCGCCATAAAGCCCGCTTGCTGGAACGACGACCTTACACCTTGGGAATGCCCCGGCCTGTTTGCCGACGACGCCCCTTTTGCAGGACACGCCCAAGACCAGCTTCGCCTACTGGAAGAAGAAATCATCCCCCAGGTCGAGCGAGAATGCGGCAAACCCAACGGCGCCCGCATCTGCCGTACCGTTGCGGGCTACTCACTTGCAGGGCTTTTCGCCACCTGGACGGCATTCAACTCGTCTACCTTCTCCCGCATTGCAAGCGCTTCGGGTTCTCTTTGGTATCCCGATTTCGCACGCTTCGTCACTGAGGCACCGCTCGCTCGCCCAATCGATTGTGCCTATTTCTCGCTTGGCAGCAAGGAAGCGAAGACCCCGAGCCGACTTCTGCGCAATGTCGCAACGGGAACGCACGAGGTCGTAGTCGCATTTCGCAGCAAGGGAGTACCAACGCAATTCGAGTCGAACCCCGGCAACCACTTTAAAGAACCCGCCCTTCGCATGGCACACGGAATTACCTGGGCGATCAGCCAGCAAGTGACCAATCGATAGGCTCGGCTCCGCATTCCCTCAGCAGGTCGTTTGCGCGGGAGAACGGACGCGAGCCCAAGAAAGCGGGAAGATCGCCAGCCGCGCGCGATGCCGAAAGCGGCGAGGGGTGCGTGCTTTTGAGGATGAACTTACGGGAAAGAGCGTCGGCGACAGAGGAGCCGCTTTCGTCGGCTGCAGCGGGTGTGGCAGCACTCGAAGCAGAGCCACCAGCGGCCGCGACACCAGCACCAGCACCCGCGACACCAGCGCAATCGCCGCCTTCGAACGCATCCTTCGACACGCGCGCCTTCGCGCTCTCGATCAGCTTGATGGCCGGACGCCCCCACGCCAAAAAGACCACTGGCTGAGGCAAGCGCATGCACGCCTCGACGATCGCCGTCGTAACCACCTGCCAACCCAACTTGCTGTGTGAGTTCGCCTCGTGTTCCCGTACCGTGAGCGTCGTGTTCAAAAGCAGCACGCCTTGCTGTGCCCACGCAGACAAATCACCGCTCACGGGCATATTGCACCCCAGGTCAGACGCCATTTCCTTATAGATATTGCGCAAGCTTGGCGGAAGCTTCTCCCCGCTGGGCACCGAGAACGACAGGCCCATCGCCTGACCTGGGCCATGGTAGGGGTCCTGTCCTAGAATGACGACGCGGACATCTTCGGGCGTCACATAGGCAAGCGCGTTTAAGATGTCACCTTGCGGCGGGTAGATGGTCTCTTCCCTTCGCAGGTCATCGACCTCTAAGAGCAATCGCTGCGCAGTCGCCTTCGCCTGCTCGGGAACGAGCGCGAACCACGCATCGATCGATTCCTGTTTTTCCACCGTCGCCTCCAACCGGTCGCCTTCCCGCAGAGCCAATTCACAGCTTTGCGCTCGTCCATTTTAGCGAACAAGAAAGACCGATTTCTCCCTGTTTCGAAAAGCGCGTGGTTACAATGCACTTGGAGAAGGGGGTAACTGCCAGAAAAACGGCACTCTTCATCAAATCGAGAAGCCTTGTCGCCGAATCCAAAAGCTATACAACCGCATTGCCAAGCCAGTTTCAATTCCGTCCAAGCAAATGACCAGGTCGAAACAACGCAAGCTGAGCTAACCCAAATTCAAGCTCATTACCTTTTCTCTGGTTTGATGAAAACCACCCGATTTCTGGCAGGACCCCCCTGCCAAATTGTACAAGCGAGAACACGCGCGCGCCTAAACCAAAAATGTCCCAAGCGCCTCGTTTTTCGAGCAAATACTCCGATCGACAACGTGGACAGACTCTTGAAATGATAAGTGATGCTCGTATCATACCCGCATGGACATCTGCCTCTCACATATCTCCGCCCTTCGATGGCTCATGCGCAACCCGAACCCCCTCGCGGCCCAAAAAAGGACACGTTATCGCGCCGATGCGCCCGACGGCATTCCCTCGCCAACTCGTTGCCGAGAGCTTGCGCTTGAGCTTGACCCAGAACGCGAGTTTCTCGACTTCCTTTCGAGCAGCCGCCGCGGAAGAAACAACGGCAAGCACTTCGCAGTTCACGTCCAAACTGAATTGCTTCCACCAAAGTCCTTCATTAGGATCGGGACTATCGACAAGACTGCGATCTACATTGCCTCACCAGAACTCGTTTTCATGCAGCTCGCTCAACGCCGCCCACTTGAAGAAGCGGTCTATTTCGGCTTCGCCCTTTGCTCGCTATACCGCATCGACCCAACGGCACCAGGGGGATTGCGACAACGAGACGAGCGCCCGCTATCTAGCTCGGAGTGCGTTATCGCAGATAAGCCCCTCACAACCGTTAAACGCATCGAGAACTTCCTTGACACCACCAAGGGAAACCTCGGTTGCGAGAAGGCTCGCTCGACACTGAGGTTCGTCCGCGATGGCTCGCGATCACCTATGGAATCTGCGCTCGCGATTTCCCTGGGACTTCCCCGTAATCGCGGAGGTTTCGGTCTTGGCATCGGGCAGATGAATCATGCAGTTCGTATCTTCAATGGCGCTGATTGGGCGGGCGAAAGGCGCTACGTAACCCGATATCCGGACATAAGCATCGAGCATGGTGATTCGTCGGGCCGAAAAACCACCGTCGGCATCGATTATGATGGGCACGCGTTCCATTCAACCGCCGCCGCCCTTGCTCGAGATGCTCGCCGAAGAAACGAGATTGCCCCGATTCGAGGATTTACCCACCTCAGCATCAACGCCCAGGAAGCCACCGACTTCATCGCATTCTGCAGATTCGCTGATCAAACAAGACGAGCCCTCGGCATCAGGTCGCTCGACCGATGCCCACGAAACAACCCTACCGTTGCAGATCTCGAAAAACGCAACGCCATCGAGCGAAAGCAACTTGACCTCTGGAGAAAGCTCATTTGCCAAAGCGACTTCCGGAGAATTGAATAAGGTCGTACCTGCTAAGCACCTATTGCAGCGGTGAAACTCACGCCCCCCTTTGCTGCAGCAGAATAGCCTTCGCCCCCTGTGGCGATGCAATCTGAACCCCCCAACATGCCAGAAATCGCGTGGTTTTCATCAACATGGCATTCCGCAGAAGACATGGAGCAGTTTCAAGGCAGCAGGCACAAGACGTTCACCTGCGGGTTTCCATTTCCCACTCCCGCACCGCCTCCCAGAGTGCAACCCAGAGCGCACTCATTTGATGAAAACCACCTGATTTCTGGCAGGACCCCCATGTTTCGTCCGCAAGGTATCGCAATCGCTCGGGATGAGCGCAAGTGACGGTGCGAGTTTTGACGAACAGGGGGACGAGCGCTCGAGAAAACAACAGGCACCGCAACCTCGACGCAGCAATAGCGCATCTAAGCAGAGCGCTACGTCGCCAACACAACCGGCGCCGCACGAACGAACGGCGAGCATGTTCGGCTCAGCGTCGAAACGCGGTGGGTTCCTTGAAGCATCCGCCCCACCTCAAACGAAAGAAGGCCGCCCGAGGGCGGCCTTCCGAACACTTAGGAGCCTACTTCGCTACAGATGCAGCACGCGGTCCTTGATTTCCTGCGTGCGGCCCTGGTTCCAGAACTGCGTGCCGATGTATCCGCAGGTACGACGTGCAACGTTGAGCTTTTCCTGATCGCGATTGCCGCAGTGCGGGCACTCCCACACCAGCTTGCCGTCGTCTTCCACAATCTGAATCTCACCGTCGAAGCCGCACACCTGGCAATAATCGCTCTTCGTGTTGAGCTCCGCGTACATGATGTTGTCGTAGATGTACTGCATAACGCGGATGACGGCCTTCAGGTTGTCCTGCATGTTGGGGACTTCAACATAGCTGATAGCCCCGCCCGGAGACAGACGCTGGAATGCGCTTTCGAACTTCAGCTTGTCGAAGGCGTCGATCTGCTCGGTCACATGCACGTGGTAGCTGTTCGTGATGTAGCCCTTGTCGGTAATGCCGGGAATCACGCCGAAGCGACGCTGCAGCGCCTTCGCGAACTTGTACGTGGTCGACTCGAGCGGCGTGCCGTAGAGCGAGAAGTCGATGTTGGTCTCCGCCTTCCACTCGGCACACTTGTCGTTCATGTGCTGCATGACCTCCATGGCGAACGGCGTGCCCTCCGCCTCGGTGTGGCTGTGGCCGGTCATGTACTTCACGCACTCATAGAGCCCCGCGTAACCAAGCGAAATGGTGGAATACCCGCCGTAGAGCAGCTTGTCGATCGGCTCGCCCTTCTCGAGGCGAGCAAGCGCACCGTACTGCCACAGAATCGGCGCGGCGTCGGAAAGCGTGCCCTTCAGGCGATTATGACGGCACATGAGAGCCTTACGGCACAGCTCGAGGCGCTCATCGAAGATCTCCCAGAACTTCGCCTTGTCGCCATGAGAAGAAAGCGCCACATCAGGCAGGCTGATGGTCACAACGCCCTGGTTGAAGCGGCCATAGTACTTCGGCTTGCCCGGCTCGTAGTTGCCCGCGTTCGCCACGTTGTCGTAGCCGTTGCCGGAACGGTCGGGCGTGAGGAAGCTGCGGCATCCCATGCACGTGTAGCAATCACCGTTGCCCTCCGTCTCGCCCTTGGACAGCTTCATCTCGCGCATTTTCTTCTCGGAGATATAGTCGGGCACCATGCGCTTGGCCGTGCACTTCGCCGCCATCTGTGTGAGATAGAAATACGGCGAATCCTCGCGCACATTGTCTTCCTCGAGCACGTAGATGAGCTTGGGGAACGCCGGCGTGATCCACACCCCGGTCTCGTTTTTCACGCCCTCGTAGCGCTGGCGCAGCGTTTCCTCGATGATCATGGCGAGGTCGTGCTTCTCAGCCTCGGAGCGAGCCTCGTTCAGGTACATGAACACAGTGACGAACGGAGCCTGACCGTTGGTGGTCATCAGCGTGACGACCTGGTACTGGATGGTCTGCACGCCGCGGCGGATCTCGTCGCGCAGGCGGCCTTCCACCACTTCGGCGACGCGGTCGGCGTTGGCCTCGAGCCCGAGCTGGTTGATCTCCTGGAGCACCTGACGGCGGATCTTCTGGCGGGAAACGTCGACGAAGGGCGCTAGATGCGTGAGCGAGATGGACTGCCCGCCGTACTGGCAGCTGGCCACCTGCGCGATGATCTGCGTCGCAATGTTGCAGGCGGTGGAGAAGCTGTGCGGGCGCTCGATCATGGTGCCCGAGATGACGGTGCCGTTCTGCAGCATATCTTCCAGATTCACCAGGTCGCAGTTGTGCATATGCTGCGCGAAGTAGTCGGAATCGTGGAAGTGGATGATGCCTTCGTTGTGCGCGCGCACCACCTCGGGCGGAAGCAGCAGGCGCATCGTGATGTCCTTGGACACCTCGCCCGCCATGTAGTCGCGCTGCACGGAGTTCACGGTGGGGTTCTTGTTGGAGTTCTCCTGCTTCGCTTCCTCGTTGTTGCACTCGATGAGCGAGAGGATCTTGTCGTCGGTCGTGTTGGAATGGCGCTTCAGGGACTGCACGTAGCGGTAGATGATGTACTTGCGCGCCACGGTGTAGCGGCCCTGCGCCATAATCTGGTCTTCCACCATGTCCTGGATTTCCTCGACCGACACCGTGTGGCCCGAGCGACCGCACAGCCACTCGACGCTATGGGCGGCGAGCGCGACCTGCTCGTCGGTCAAGCGCTCGTTTTGCGGAACCTCGTTGTTGGCAGCCTTGATGGCGTTCACAATCTTGTCGATGTCGAAGGGCACTTCCGAGCCGCTGCGCTTGATAATCTTCATGGCACTTCCTCTTCGTTGCTTATCTGAAACCGTCTTACTCGCCCGCAATGGGGACACGACCGTGCGGGAAGGTATTTCCCGACGTCAGAGACGCTGCCCACGATCTTTGAGGGGTTTACTGCGTGCGGACGCCTGAGCATCCGCCTATATTATGTGCTTATGATACGACATTCAAACACAAGATATTGTGTTTTCTTGTTTTGAAAAATCCATAGATGGTGTTTTCCCGATAGTTTTCCACTTGCCCCAAAAACGGCATAACCCCACCTCGTCACGAAAGGCGCGCATTGTTTGGGCGCCTCGAAAACGCAGTTTTCCACCACCGCAAAACCCCAGGAGAAAATTTTTTGTGCGCTGAAAGCTGGCGCAAGGGGGTTGACAAGCGCAACGCTGCGGCTGCGCTATACTTTCACGCATGGCAAGCTATCAGCATATCTCGCACGGGTTCGACCCGGTATTCGACGAGCATTCCCGCATCCTCGTGCTAGGGTCGTTTCCCTCGGTGCTCTCGCGCGCGAACGCCTTCTACTACGGCAACCCGCAAAACCGCTTCTGGCGCGTCATCGCGCACTCCCTCGGCAAGCCGGTGCCGCCCAACGAAGGCGAGCCCCTGCCCCCGAACGGCAGCACAGCATCACTTGAGGAGTCGATTGCCGCGAAGAAGGCGCTTCTCCTCGAGGGCGGCATCGCGCTGTGGGATGCCATCGAGGAATGCGACATCAAGGGATCCTCGGACGCGAGCATCAAAAACGTCGTGCCCGCGCACATCGAGCGCATCACCGAGTGCGCGCATATCGAGGCAGTCATCTGCAACGGCGCCACGGCGGGCCGCCTCTACAAGCGCTACCTGCAGTGGAAGGTCGGGCTTGTCGCGCACGTGCTTCCCTCGACAAGCCCTGCGAACGCCGCCTGGAAAACCGAGCGCCTCATCGAGCGCTGGGGCAACGAACTCCGCGCGATTGCCGACGAGCTGGCGAAAGAAGACCGGCAGCAGGAAACGACAGCAGACGAAGGCACTCCTGAGGAGCCGCGCCGCCGCACAAAGGGAAGCACAACTGCCCGTACCCGCAAAGGCGGCTCCGTTTCCTATGGCACCATACGAATCGACGCACCTGCCGCCTCGAACTTCGCGGTGCACAAGTCGATGCAGGGAAACAAGCGAGCCAACACCAAGCCCGAGCTCTTGATGCGCGAACGGCTGCGCGCGGCGGGACTTGGCGGATACCGTCTGCAGTGGAAGGTCGCGGGGCACCCCGATATCGCCTGGCCAGGCAAGAAAGTCTGCGTGTTCGTAAACGGGTGCTTCTGGCACCGATGCCCGCACTGCAAACTTTCGACCCCGAAGAAAAACGTGGAGTACTGGACCGCAAAGTTCGAGCGAAACGTCGAGCGCGACCGCGAGAACGTCGCCGCGCTCGAAGCCGACGGCTGGCGCGTTCACGTGGTATGGGAATGCGAGCTGAAGAAGACGATCGACGCGACCATGGAGAAGCTCCTCCCTGAAATCGCGAATGAGCTGGGAAAAGAGATTCTGCTGCCCGAAGGTGGCGCGGTCGAGCCCGACAGCACGAGCGCCAGCCCCGAGCCCGAGCCCGACGGCACGAGCGCAAACGTCGCCCCTGCCGACGCCACTCCGCCCTCGCCCACTGCAAGCACGCCGACAAGCGAGCCCAAGCGCTACTACCTCTACGTCCTCGAATGCGGCGACGGCACGCTCTACACCGGCTACACCCCCGACATCGAGGCACGCCTCGCCCAGCATCGCGCAGGCACGGGTGCGAAGTACACGCGCGGGCGCGGGCCGCTCACCCTGCTCGCAAGCGCGGAATTCCCCACCAAGCACGACGCGATGAGCGCGGAATACCACTTCAAGCGCCTCACACGCGACAAGAAAGACGCCCTGCTCGCGGAGGTTGCCGCATCGAAAGAGCCCTTCGAGCGCATACTGGAGGAAACGTTCGCGAAATAGGGCGCCTCGCAAAGCCGCCCACATCGAAAAAGGCCAATCAACAACGAAGCGCTGCACCATCACCGGCGCAGCGCTTCGTCCATTCCCTTGATTGTCGCAACGGGGGCAGCTCCTACTCGAAGCCGTAGAGGTCCTTCGTCGCTTCCTGGAACGCAGCGTACACTTCCATCGCCACGCCCTCGTCTTCCACGAGCTCGAAGCCGGACGGCTGGTCGTCCTCGTCAAATTCCACAGCCTCCAAGATGACCACCTCACCGGAGGAAAGCGCCGGCTCCTCTTCGCTCACCGGGAAGAAAATGCCATAGCGATGACCGCCATGCAGAAGCAGGCCGAGGAACTCCAGAACGGTCGCGTCGCCTTTGGAGTCCTCGAAGTTGATAGTCAAGCCCTCCTCGACGGGCGGGCAAAAATTAGGGTTCGAACCTTCGCGCACGGGGCGCTCCTCTCTCTTCGCGCACCGATTGGGTGCCGCATTCTCGTAGCTGTAAGTCTTACCCGTAAGTATAGAGCGAGCCCCCGCCTTATCGTGCGAGGGCTCGCAAATCAACCGCATTCACGCAAACCGGCAAAAGCCGCTCCGCCTTACTTCTTCCCCTTGCGCTCGGCGCGCGAAGGCTTCTTCTTGCCGAAGTCGGGCGAAACCGCCGCATCATGAGGCGACACTGCCGAAGTCACAGCCGTCGCACCCTCGGAAGCGCCAGCGTCCACCGAAGAAGCCGCGTCTCCCGCAGCCGCCGCAGCCACAGCGGGGACAGCCGTGCCCGGAAGGCGGTTCAGGAACCAACGCTGGATATCGTTGCCGTACTTCTTCTGTAGCTTCTTGAAGCGCGGCTCGTGCGTCTTCCAAATGACGTAGAGCGGCGTTGCGATGGCATAGGACGAGTAGCAGCCGCACACGAGGCCGATCGTCATGGCAAGCGCGAAGTCCTTCAGCGTTTCGCCGCCGAACAGCAGCATCGCAACAACCGGGATGAGCGAGGTGATCGAGGTGTTGAGTGAGCGCACGAGAACCTCGTTCACCGAGTGGTTCGCCATGGTGGCGAAGGTGCACTTCACCGAGTCGTCCTTCATGTTCTCGTTGATGCGGTGGAACACGACCACCGTGTCGTAGAGCGAGTAGCCCAAGATGGTGAGCAGGGCAGCGATGGTGTTCGGGGTGATCTCGCGACCGACGAGCACGTAGACACCCACGACGATGATAAGGTCATGCAGCAGCGCCACGACCGCCGTCACGCCCATCTTCGGATCGCGGAAGCGGATCGAGATGTAAGCGATGATCAGCAACAGCGAGATGAAGAACGCAATCGCCGACGACTGGATGACGCTTGCGCCCCAGTCAGGGCCGATTGTGGTGACCTCGAAGCTGTCGGTGGTCCAACCGAAGGTGTCCGCTACCTCGTTCGCCGTCACCGTCGCATCTTCAGCGGAAGTCGTGGTGGTGCGGACGAGGAAGCCCGGCTCGCCGTCGGCCGTCGTGGTCTGGATGACCGCGTCGGGCTCGCCCGCATCGCTGAACGCGTCGCGAACCTGCTCGGTCGTCACGTCGCCCGTGCCGTGGAAGGTCACCGACGTGCCGCCGACGAACTCGATGCCGAAGTTCATGCCGCGCACGCCGACGATGATGGCGACAAGCACCATCGCGCAGCAGGCCGCGGTGAGGAAGATTTTCTTAAGCCCCAAAAGGTTGATGTCAAGCTTGATGAAGCGGCCGCGCACATCCTTGCGGGAAGCGGCCTGCTTCACGCCCTGGAAGTAAGGCACAGCCTCGATGCAGTCCTCCACGCCCCAGAACTTGGGGTGCTTCGCGATGAGCTTCGGGGCGAGAAGGCGAATGAGCGGCGCCTTGAACAGAAGCATCATGACGATGTCGCACACGATACCCAAAGCAAGCGTCATGCCGAAGCCCTTGACCGAGGCGCTCGCCAGGAAGAACAGCGTGAGCGCGGAGACGAGCGTCACAAGGTCGGCGTCAATCGAGGTCAAGATGCCGTGGCGGACGCCCGTGATGGACGCGGCGCGCACGCTTCTGCCCATGCGGATTTCCTCGCGGAAGCGCTCGAGCGTCAGAATGGAGGAGTCGGCCGCCATGCCGATGGTCAAGACGACACCGGCGATGCCCGCCATAGAAAGGCTGAACAGGCCGAACGCGGAAAGCAGCGCGAGGATACCCAGGTAGATCGCCGCGAACACGGCCATCGCCGCCGCGGTGATGACGCCGAGCCCCTCGTAGAACACGAGCAGGTAGATCATGACGATCACAAGGCCGATGAGCGCCACGAGCACGCCGGACTGCAGCGCGTCCTGGCCGAGCGTCGGGCCGACGACCTGGCTTTGCGCGTACTCGAAGCTCACGGGCAGCGAGCCGGATTCAAGCACGGTCTTCATCTGCTTGGCCGCGTCGAGCGTATAGCCGCCGGTGATGGAAACGTTGCCGTCGGAAATGACGGACTGCACGGCAGGAGCAGACTGCACTTCGCCGTCGAGGATGATGACAATCTGGCCCTTGGTGGGGGCGAGGTCTTCGGTTGCCTCGGCGAAGGCCTTCGTGCCCTCGGAGTCGAGACGCAGGTTAACCGCATAGTCGGTCGAGGTCTGGGAAGCCTGGCCCACGTCGACCTTCTCGAGGTTCGAGCCGGTGATGATTGGCGTGTACGTGCCCTCTTCGACCTTGAGGTGCTGCACCTCTTCGCTCGGGAAGGAATTGCCGAACGCGTCGGTCACCGTGCCCTGCGTGCCGTATTGGCCGTTCTGAATCTTCGTCTTCACATCGGAATCAGTGAAGGAGTCGAGTCGCGCGAACTCGAGCTTGCCCGTCTTGCCGATGGTATTGAGCGCTTCCTCGGTGTCGGACAGGCCGGGGATCTGTACGAGAATCTGATCATTGCCCTGGATCTGCACGACTGCCTCGGATGCACCGAGGGCATTCACGCGGTTCTCGATGATCGCGCGCGAAGATTCCATGTCCTCAGTGGAAACATCCGACCCATCGTTGTTGTGCGCCGTGAGCACGACCGAAAGGCCACCTTGAATGTCGAGGCTTTGATTGATCTTTTCCTGCGGCGGCGTGAACATCACGATCGAGCCGATGACCAAAAGCGCCATGACCACGAGCAGCCATACGTTGCGCCTATCTTTATTATGATGCTTCTTCTTTTTCTGAGGTTCCGCCATGTGCCTGAACTTCCTTACTTCCCCTCGCCATAAAGACATTGCAAGGTTGGTTTTGCGTATACGAACTTCCGTATTATGCCACAACAAAGCCGCATTAACGGTAACAAGCCCACATCGACAGGTAAAATTATTCTTAAATCTAGATAAACGGCAACCTGATAAATACCCGATACGCTCAAACAGAAGCGGCGTCCCAAGGAAGGCTCGTCACGGCAAGATTGTTCACGCGCCCGTAAATGGCTGATGGGCTTACTGCTCCAACAACTCATCACTTCCAATCGGACTTGAGTATGTTTCTTTACGCTCGTCTCCACTAACGCTGCAGTATTCCACCAGCTCTCCAACAATTTCAATATCTGGATAACCCGCAGCTATACCTTCCTCTATGAGAACCATAAGGTCTGACATCTGATCTTCACTGCCTTGTTCCAACCATGCTCCATCTTGGTCTATATGACACCATATCGACGGGGCACAGTCAGGGAAGGATTCGCCTTCCCAAATCTCGTCTTCAAGAGTTGCGTTAGCCTTAATCCATTCGGCAACTTCGGTCGCTTCTTCTCTGCCTTCGAGTTGGCTTCTTAAACCTTTTATATATTCCTTTAATCCTGCCTTCTGTTTGTCGGTTCCATTAAAAGAAAAAGAGAGGTCGTACGAAGTACTCATGGCGAATCATCCTTTCTGGTCAATGCCGTAAGCGTATCCCGTTGCGCAAACCGTCCAAATTTTACCACGCACCGGATCGTCAGGATGCTTGCATTCCGATGCGGGAGCGCTATGCTGCTGATGTCGACCCTAGCATGGCAGTAACTGACCGCAAGAGCGCGACCCCAAACAGCGTTGCGCCGACGAAGGATGAGGAATATGCCCATTATTCTTGGATTTCTAGCAGGTGTCGGGCTGCCCATACAGACGAGCGTAAACACAAGGTTGCGGAAAAAAGTAGGCTCCCCCTTCAACGCGGCCTTGGTGTCGTTTCTTGTAGGGTTATTGTTTCTGTCCGCATTATTGCTGGTCACCGGGCAGGGGCTGCATATCCCCTTCGCACAGTTGCTGAATGAGCCCGCATGGATCTGGATCGGCGGCATTTGCGGCGTGGTTTTCCTGACGGGAAACATCCTGCTGTTTCCAAAGCTGGGCGGTGTGCAGACGGTCGTGCTTCCCGTTCTCGGCCAAATCTTAATGGGACTGGCCATTGATAACTTCGGGCTGTTCTATTCGCAGCAAACATCATTGACAGTGTTTCGTGTTGCAGGTGCGGTGCTGGTGCTTCTCGGCGTGGTTTTGGTTTCGACGGCGAAAGAAAGCAAGGCGGAGCGGGGCAAGCGGCAAAAATCAGCGCCAGCCTCTTTGTGGCTCTGGAGGGCGTTTTCCGTCTTTAGCGGAATAGCGGTCGCGACCCAGACTGCCGTAAACGGTTACCTTGGAGTAGCGGCAGGCTCCCCGATAAAAGCATCCGTCATCTCGTTCATCGTCGGAATCATCTTGCTGGCAATCACCTGCATCGTTTTGCGCTTAAAGAACGGGAAACCAGAGTCAAAGGAAGAGAAACCAGCTAAAAACCCCTGGTGGATGTGGATTGGCGGAATCCTTGGCGGACTATACGTTCTCGCAAATGTCTATCTGTCGAGAATCATAGGAACCGGAATGACAGTTGTCGTTCTTCTGGTCGGCTCCACGACGGGCGGCGTCCTGGTCGATCATTTCGGGATATTCGAGTCTCCTAAAAAGGCAGTTAACAGGCAAAAGATACTCGGCGTCCTGATTATGATTCTAGGAGCCGCCGCAATCAAGCTGCTGTAGGGGGAACAATCCGCCGACTCGCAAAGCCTGCGAGGGTCGTATGCGGCTTACCGGTGCAGAAGGAAGTCGATGATGTTCACGATTTCTATCCCATCGATATCCGAGGGATAGCTGCCCTCGCCCACCACGACGATTTTGCGGTACTCGTCTCCGATGCGGCGCAGCGGGGCAAGCTCGCGACGCTGCGTTTCCTCGTCCTGCATATTTTCAGTTACCTGAATATACATCTTGCATCGAGGCTTTGTGGCAATGAAGTCGACCTCGCCTCCGCGCAAATGGCCAATCAAGACATCGTAGTCGTCGAACACCAGCTGACTGAACACCAGGTTTTCCAGCACGCGCCCGGTATCGGTGCCTCGATAGCTGTCCAGGTAGTTGCGCATGCCGACATCCGCAATATAGTATTTGCCGCCCGTCTTCAACAGCTCCCGCCCCTTCACGTCGTAGCGAAGCACGTGGCGGAATAGGTACGCCTCCGTAAGCGTCGAGATGTAGAAATCCGTTGTCGCGCGGGTCACCGATTGCCCGTCGGCCTTCAAGGAACCTGCAATTTTGTTAATCGATGTTTCGTTGCCGATATTGTCCGCCATAAACGCGCAGATGCGCTCGAGCGCCGCTTGGTTGCTAACCGCCCGCAGCCCCTTGCGCTGAGCGCGCATCATGATATCGCGAACGATTATGGTCTGGTATATGCTGCGCATATAGTCGCGGTGAACCGATTCGTTCGGCTCCTGAAGAGCCAGATACGGAAAGCCCCCGAACGTACGATACTGATCGAACAGGTTGGCGAGCGTAGCAAAAGAGCCATCCGCGAACGAGGCGATATCCGAGCCCGTCTTTCCTGCAGGCTGCCACGTCGCCCCACGAAAATCAAGATATTCGGCAAACGTCAGCGGCTGCATCGGTATCTCGACATAGCGTCCCGAAATGAGCGTTGCAAGCTCGCTCGACAGCAGAAACGCATTCGAGCCAGTTATGTAAATATCGCAATCAACATCGACGCGCAGTGCATTGATCGCCTTTTCCCAGCTCTCGACATTTTGCAACTCGTCAAAGAACAGGTACGCATGCGGCTGCCCTGCGATACGGCTCACAACCAAATCATATAAATCGCGATAGTCAACGATTCCCGCAAGCTCCATCGATTCCATCTTAAACGTGAGAAGCCTGCTTTCAGGAACGCCTTGCTGCGCAAGGTGACGACGCATCATGTCAAGCAGCGTCGACTTCCCACAACGGCGAATACCCGTGATCACTTTCACCAAATCAGTATCTTGGAATGAGATGAGCTTATCGAGGTACTTTTGCCGTACGATCATAAGGCCCTCCGTTTTCGTTAAGAACTATGGTAACCATAGTCAAAACTTGTCAAATTTGCAAGTTTTGACTATTGCATCTACAAAACTTGCTGCAGATGCAAGTTTTGTAGATTGAATTAGCGCGAAGAGCCCGATCTCCATAATTTTGCAACTCGTCTACCTGTTCCGCGTGCACCAAGCCGAGGGCAAGTGGCCAAAACCGCAAGGGTGGTCCGCCATCTGCTCATGACTGATGCGACTTACCGCACGTAGGTGGCCCGGAATACCCCAATTCACTTGCTTTCTTTATCGTTCGCTCATGCGGGAGTTCTGTGGGTTTGCAAGCAAAATCTAACATGTCCTCTAGCTAAGCATCTTGCAAATGTAAAGAAAATGCTGTACATTGCAATTACACTAAAGCAATGAGGTGATTAACATGTCAAAAACGGCAACTATCAACATGCGCGTGAGCCCCGAGGTCAAAAGCGATGCGGAATCAATTTTTGCCAGCTTAGGCATGAGCCTCACTGAAGCAATCAACGTGTTTCTACATAAGTCAATCATGGAAGGTGGCTTGCCGTTTGACGTGCGACAGCCGCGATACAACGCAACTACCGAGGCTGCAATGCGTGAAGCACGCGACATCATGGCCGGTAAGGTAAAAGCAGAATCCTACGATAGCGCAAGTGAGCTTTTTTCCTCTCTCGACAAGTAACGCCTATGCCATTAAAACTTGTCCCGACATCCCAATTCAAGAAAGATCTCAAGCGAATCAGGAAACGCGGCTATGACCTTGACGCACTTGAAATCGTTCTCGATAAGCTATGTGCATGTCAGCCGCTTGAAAACCGAAATCACGACCATGCCCTATCGGGCAATTACGCTGAATTTCGCGAATGCCATATCAAGCCCGATTGGTTGCTTGTATATGCGATCGATGGTGATCAGTTGATTCTAACCGCCTCAAGAACCGGCACTCATTCCGATTTATTCCAAGAGTGACTATGGCCAGCAGCCACTAAACCCTCGCTATTGAAACCGATTTTACTAAAAACGTTTTTAGTAAAATCGGTTTTAGCATTGCAGGAACCGAAGCATCTTCTCTCATTCCCCAGCGGCTGCATATTGTTGCAATCCGTAGCTTCTTAGTAGTCCTTCGCCGCAGGACTTGCCATCCATTGCGCTTCGAACTCGGCATACGCATCGGCAAGCACGGCCTCGCGCGCGGGAACGCGAGAGGCTTTCTCCAACGGTAGGCAGCTCGCAGCGAGCCCGACCTCACACTTGGGGCGCATGAGGTCGATCGGGTCGCGAAGGTTGCGACAAAGATGGTTCACCCGAAATCCTTCCCCGGTTTATTCAACAGCTAACTCACGTATTCTTCCTTGTGTCCATCTTGGAAACATCAATGCGTCGCAATCGTTGATTCACGCCCCACCCTTCTCGATGGTAGCTTGTTCATGGGGGGATTCATTGGGCTCTGCGAACAAACAACTTCGCAGACAAGAGCAACTCAGAGGAGGAGATATGAGTTCAGCTGTTGAAAGCGCCCCGAAGAAGGGGACCATGTCCGTGGGGAGGGCATGGGCGGTAGTCGTCGTAGTGTTCCTCGCAGGCTTCTGCATGCCGGCGAACATGGGACAGACGATGTGGCTCGCGCCTGTCATCATGCAGACGTTCGGCTTCGGCGAGAATGTGCTCGGCATCCTGAACGGATGCTTCTACATCCTGGGCGCATTGATTGCGTTCCCCGCCGCTTCGTTCGTCCGCAAGATCGGCGTGCGCAAGTCGGTCTGCATCGCACTTGCCTGCGGCATTGTGGGCAACCTGATCGGCGCATTGGTCATCCCCATGCTGTCGGTGCCGCTGCTCATGGTCGGCCGCTTCATCCAGGGCGCGGGCTTCGGTCTTATGGGCGTCATCGGCGTCGTGGCCATCACGCCATGGTTCCCGAAGGAGCGCCGTGGCGCACCGCTCGGCTTCTGGGGCATGTGGGTTGCCGTAGCAAACAGCATCACACCCCTCGTCAACACCGCCGTGTTCGGAAAGACCGGCTCCCTCGAGTCCGTTTGGTGGCTCTACTTCATCGTCGACATCGTAGTGCTCATCGCTTTCCTCATCGTGTACCGCGATCCGTCCGATCCCTACATTGACAAGGCCGAAAAGAGCGGCGAGGCAAAATTCTCCTACAAGGAGCTGTTCGGCAACAAGGTCGTCTGGATGCTTGCGGCACTGTTCTTCATCGAGGAGGGAGCCTTCATCGCCAGCCAGGGCTTCCTGTCCGCCTACATCCACTCCCAGATGAACGCCTCTCTGGTGATTGCATCCGCCTTCATTACCGGCGGCGCTTTGTGGGGAGCAATCTTCAGCCCCATCTCCGGCAAGATCTCCGACGCCATCGGATCGCGCTATAAGATCCTCGTGTTCTGTATGATCTGCGCAGTTCTCTTCGGCCTCATCGCCTTCTGGGTGACCGACTGGCGCATCTACATCATCGTCGTCATCCTCAACGGAATCACCGGCGGCGGCGTTGCAGCGATGCTGTGGGCTTCCTGCTCCGAAGTCGTTCCGTCGCATCTCATTTCCGGCGCTACTGCAGCGCTCGCCTGCTCGCAAAGTGTCGGCATGTTCATCGGCTCCACCTTCTTCGGCGGCGTGGTCGCATCCCTCGGCTACACCATGGCCGGTTGGGTCGTGCTGGTTCCCTGCTTCGGCATCGGCCTGCTTATCGCCGCGTTCGGCCTGCGAGGAAAGCTGCGCTAAGGCGACCGACAATACAATACCGCGGGAATTCAAGGGCGCCGATCACTCGGTGCCCTTTTTATTTCGAATTATCTACGTCCCTGAGCGCTCATCTCGTTTTATATCCGTTTTGGAAACAGTAATGCGTCGCAATCATCGATTCACATCCCCGTGAGCCGTAACTATATTGAACTTGGGTGGACGGGATGACTCAATAACGGGCCGTTCCGTAGAAGCAATTCAGAGGAGGAGAAATGGAGTTTAAAGACGACATCGGCAAGCCTTGGCGATTCGAGGAAGAGGGACTGACTGTCACCCGCTCCTGCGTGTGGTCGCCTCCGGGATGCCATCCGGTAGGCTGCGGCGTTAAGTTCTACGCCGACGAAGAAGGCAAGCTCGTCAAGGTTGAGGGCGACGAGAACCAGCCAGTCACCAAGGGCCGTCTGTGCGTTCGCTGCCTGACCTTGAAGGACTACGTCAACCATCAGGATCGCATCAAGTATCCTATGAAGCGCGATCCGAAGTTCCGCGGCCAGGCCGACAAGTGGGAGCGCATCTCCTGGGACGAGGCGTTCGACCTCATCGAATCCGAGTGGAAGCGCATCACCGGCAAGTACGGTCCGACCTCCGTGGCTGTTTGGGCCGGCACCGGCCGAGAGGGCGGCACGTTCATGCCCTATGCGGCAGCCGTGTTCGCAACCCCGAACTACTGCTACACCCAGTCCGGCTACGCGTGCTACCTGCCCCGCATGGCAGCTTCCGCCTACGTTCTGGGTGCCGTGTATCCCGAAATCGACTTCGCAGGCGGCCTCGAGGGCACCTACGACAACCCCGAGTTCAAGGTTCCCGAGGTCATCATGCTCGTCGGCAAGGACCCGCTGCCTTCGAACCCCGACGGCTTCTTCGGCCACTCGGTCATCGACCTCATGAAGCGCGGCGCGAAGCTCATCACCGTCGACCCGCGTTCCAACTGGGTCTCCACCCGCGCAGAGTACAACCTGCGCCTGCGCCCCGGCACCGACACGGCTCTGCTCATGGCGATGCTCAACGTCATCATCAACGAGAATCTCTACGACCATGACTGGGTCGATAAGTGGACCTACGGCTTCGACCAGCTCGCCGAGCGCGTCCAGGCAATGACCCCTGCCATCGCGGCAGAGATCTGCGACGTTCCCGAAGAGGACATCATCGGCGCTGCCCGCATGTACGCCAACGCAAAGCCAGCATCCATCGCATGGGGCCTCGCAACCGACCAGAAGGCCAACGGCCAGCAGATGGCCCACTGCGTCATGGCGCTCATGGCCATCACCGGAAACATCGACGTCCCTGGCGGCAACATCATCGGCGGCTTCGCTGACTCTCTGAACGAGCCTGGCTTCGGCTTCAAGATCATGTCCGACGAGACCAAAGACGCCCTCATCGGACTGCATGAGTACCCAGCATATTGCGGCATGCTCCTGAACGCCCACGCCGACCTCATGCTGAAGGCGCTCGAGACCGAAGAGCCCTACCCCATCAAGATGGGCCTGTTCGCTGGCAACAACCTGATTGCCTGCACCTCCGCCGAGCCTCGCCGTTGGCACGACGCCATGATCAAGAGCCTCGAGTTCAACATCGGCCTCGACGTGTGGATGACCCCGTCCGTCCAGGCTACCTGCGACCTCATGCTCCCGCTGACCACGGTTGCAGAGCGCGACGGCGTCGTGTTCACCCACTATAGCTCGCTGCCCGTCACCTACGGCATCATGACCCCGGCAATCAAGCGCGTGGGCGAGACCAAGTCCGACATGGAGCTCGGCTGGGAACTCGGCCATCGCTTGCAGCCCGACTTCTGGAACGAACAGTTCACCGACTTCACCAACTTCATCGAGAAGTTCCGCCTGCAGGGCAACATCTCCTTGAAGGAAGCGCGCGAGAAGGTTTGCGTCCAGCGCGGCTGCACCTATCGCAAGTATGAAAAGGGCCTGCTTCGCGGCGACGGCGCCGTGGGCTTCAACACCCCGACCGGCCGCGTCGAGCTGTGGTCGACCATGTTCCAGCGCTTCGGCGACGATCCGCTGCCGTACTTCGAAGAGCCGCAGTACAGCCCGGTCTCCACGCCTGAGATGCTCGAGGAATACCCGTTCGTGCTCACCTCCGGCTCCCGCCGCTACGAGTTCTTCCACTCCGAGGGTCGCCAGATCCCCTACCTGCGCGAGATTCACCCCGAGCCTACGTTCGACATCAACCCGGTCGATGCCGAGGCCCTCGGCATCGTTCAGAACGACATGTGCGTCCTGAAGAACCAGTTCGGCTTCTGCGAACTGCGCGCCAACGTCTCCGCAATCGTCAAGCCCGGCGTCACACACGCTGACCACGGCTGGTGGTACCCCGAGGAAGATCCGAACGAGCCGCATCTCTATGGCGTGTTCCGCTCCAACATCAATAACCTCGTCCCCAACTTCCACTTCGGCAAGATGGGCTTCGGCGCCCCCTTCAAGTGCCTGCTCTGCAGCGTGACCAAGGGAAGCCTCGCCGACATGATGAGCGAGGAAGAACTCATCGCCGGCGGATACGACCGTCCTGCCGTCAGCAACTGGAAGGAGGGGCGCAATGCCTAACTACGGACTTCTCATCGACTACGAATTCTGCTCCGGCTGCCACAGCTGCGAGGTCGCCTGCAAAGAGGAGCACGGCTTCCCGGTAGGCAAGTACGGAATCCGCGTGTGGAACGACGGCCCGTGGCCCATCGACAACCGCAAGATGAACTGGAACAAGATTCCTATTCCGACCGATTTGTGCGACCTGTGCGCCGACCGCGTCGAAAAGGGCAAGGTTCCCACCTGCGTCCACCACTGCCTGTGCCAGGCCATGAAGTTCGGCACCATCGACGAGCTGTGCGAGGATCTGAAGCGCAAGCATAAGCAGGTTCTGTTCGTGCCGCGCGAGGGCGAGCCGCTCAACTGGCAGGAAGAAATCGACACCACCAGCGTTGTTGACAAGGTCAAGAACGCCAAGAGCAATGAGATCGAGTACTCCGTTGCCGACGCTTCCGCTCTCGGTGAGAGCGAGGCGAACACCAGCTTCAAGCTGGCTCTGCAGCGCGAGGAGCAGAAACTCGACGACCGTCAAAAGGTCGAGTAACGAATCAAAAGGGGGAATCCGATGAACTCCATCACGTTCCACTACGTGGGAAAGACCGACGACGGCGAAACCTTCTTCGACAGCCACGAAGGCGAGCCGTTCGAACTCACCTTCGGTATGCATATGGTCATGCCGAAGCTCGAGGAAGGGCTGAAGGGTGCCGAGCCTGGTGAGAAGCGGACTATCGACGTCGGCATGGCTTACGGCGATATCGACCCGAGCGCCGTTCAGAAGCGCATCCTCAAAGAGACGATCGAGGACGGATTCTCCCTTCAAGAAGGAATGGAAGTGATGTGGACCAGTCCACGGAACACGCAAAGACCCATTCCCGCGAAGATCGTGCGAGCTGACGACCTGACGTTCGACATCGACTTCAACCATCCCCTGGCGGGAAAGAGCCTCGTCTATGAGGTAGAGGTACTTTCGGTTTCGTAACCATATCGCATGGCCCGCCCGGTTCTCTCGCGCCGGGCGGGCCTATTCGTTTATAAGGAGTGGATATGTGCTGGGGTTGCAATCCTTTGTGCGGAGGCTGCCGCCCTCCACGGCAGAAAGCTGTAACGTGCAGCTCTTGCGGATGGCTCAATGTCCTCGATATCCAGGCGAAAGGTGAGCCGAAGTTCGTGGGATGCGAGCGCTGCGGGGCCGATTTGACTCATGAGGCGGTTTCCGTGGCCGCCTATTGCGAGAGATTCGAAGTGATGTGCGCCAACCTGTGCGGGCTGTCGCGCAAGCCCCTTGCTGCAGAGGGACGAGGAGAATGCCAGAACATGATCGTTCCCGACGAGTGGCATATGCCAAATCCCCAAGCTTGACATCGAGTGGACGTCAGAATAGCCTGGTTTTATTCATTATCTAGTCTAGGCTTGGGGGAAGCATGGATGTCCAGTGGATAAAGGAGTTCTTGTGCCTGACAAGGACTCTGAACTACCGCGAAGCAGCCGAGCGGATGCACATGACGACATCGACCCTCAGCAAGCACATCATTAATATCGAGAAGGAACTTGACACCCAGCTGTTCGTAAGGGACACGAAGTCGGTTCATCTCACCGACAACGGAAAGCTTTTTCGGGATTGTGCGTCACACATGGTGCGCGAGTACAATTCCGCCATCAGCCAGTTGAGCCACGGTCCCTCAATCTCGGGCGAGCTCCATATCGGCGCAGGTCTGCGCTTCACGAAGCTGAACGAGGCCGTCCATCCCATGCTCACCCACTTCGAGAAGAAGTATCCCGAAGTCTCTATCCGCATCACCGATACGCAATATCGAGATTACCGAGAAGAGCTGATTCGCAACACCTTCGACGTTGTTTTCTCGATTAGGCTTCCGACGATGAACGAAGAAGGGCTCGAGTATCACGATCTGTTCGAGCTTCCCCTCTGCGCTTGGATTACCGAGGCGAAT
Source organism: uncultured Ellagibacter sp. (assembly GCF_934617235.1). GTDB lineage: Bacteria > Actinomycetota > Coriobacteriia > Coriobacteriales > Eggerthellaceae > Ellagibacter. The sequence goes on from NZ_CAKTTZ010000006.1 coordinate 31,125, forward strand.
CGCTACGGGGAAAACAAGACGGTTACACTCGAGCAGCTCGCGGATCAAAACATGCGCATTCTCGAGAAGGAAAGGTGCCACGCCTATACGCAGTGGCTCACCGATGTATTTGCCAAAAAGGGACTTGTGCCCAAAATCGGCAAATCGATGAACCAGGCGATGGTGATCGGCGGAGATGACTACGGCATCACCCCCAACTTCAGCCCCTACGACCATTTCGGCTTCGGCATGCGCTCTATCTTGATCGAAGACGGGGAGAACGTGACGTTCAGCATGGTCAGAAAAAGCCACATCAGCAACCCCATAGCGGTCCTGTTTTGCGAGGAGTTCAAGTCGCTGTTCGGGTGATGGGCAGGTGAGACCACGCCTCGTTGCCGGCACCGTCCGCCGCGAATTTGCAAGTTTTCCCGATGGAAGAAGCCGCCCGGCGCCGATAGCCTCGATACCGGGCGGATTCTATCTTAGTAGTCCTTCGCCGCGGGGCTTGCCATCCACTGCGCTTCGAACTCGGCATACGCATCGGCAAGCACGGCCTCGCGCGCGCGGCGCATGAGGTCGAGCAAATAGTGCAGGTTGTGAATGGAAAGCAAGATGCCGCCGAGCATCTCGTCTTGCTTCACAAGATGGCGAATGTAGGCTCGCGTGTGATTTTGGCAGGTCAGGCATGTGCACTCGGGGTCGAGCGGCGTGAAGTCGCGCGTGTACTTGGCGTTGCGCATGTTCATGCGGCCCTGGCTCGAAAACGCCGTGCCCATGCGGGCCGTGCGCGTGGGAAGCACGCAGTCGAACATGTCGACGCCCTCGCCCACCGCGCGCACGAGCGTGGTGGGATTGCCCACGCCCATGAGATAGCGCGGGCGATCGTCGGGCAGCGCACGCGCTACCTGGCCCAACGTCTCGAACATCGTCTCGTGGTCCTCGCCCACCGAGTAGCCGCCGATGCCGAAGCCGCCGAATCGGCGCCCGCCCGCAGCCAGGCTCTCGTCCTCGATTTCGCGCAAGCGGCGAATGCTCTCCAGGCGCAAATCGAGGTTCATGCCGCCCTGCACGATGCCGAAGAGCGTCTGATCGGGTCGTTTGTGCGCTGCCAGGCAACGGCGCGCCCACATAGCCGACAGGTCGACCGCGCGCTCGACGAACTCGCGCGTCGCGGGATACGGCGGGCACTGGTCGAGCTGCATGGCGATGTCGGCGCCGAGCGCTTCCTGGATGCGCATGTTCACCTCGGGCGTCCAGCGCACATAGCTGCCGTCGTAAATCGAGCGGAAGGTGACGCCATCGTCGTCGAGCTTGCGCGTATCGGCAAGCGAGAAGATCTGGAATCCGCCCGAGTCGGTGAGCATCGGCCCGTCGTAGTTCATGAACTTGTGCACCCCGCCGGCTTCCGCAACCACGTCCTCACCGGGGCGCTGCGAGAGATGGTAGGTGTTTGCAAGCACGACCTGGGATTTCAGCTCACGAAGCTGCGGCGGGGTGATTCCCTTCACCGTGGCGGACGTGCCGACAGGCATAAACATGGGCGTGTGGAAATCGCCGTGCGCCGTCGTGAAAGTAAGCGCGCGGGCGTTGCCGCTCTGAGCGTCGCACGTGCAGTCGAAAAGCGCCATGCTAGTTCGCGCCTCCCTCGATCGTCGCAGGGTCATCGCAGGTCGGAAGGTCGTCCACCCACGCTGCGAACTCATCCATCGTGCCATGTTTCACGCCCTCAAGCCCGCGGCCCTCGGGGTCCATAAGATGGTCAGTCACCAGATACACATCGCAGCCGAGCTTTGCCGACGCCAGGTCATCAAGCGTGTTATTGCCCACCATAAGCACCTCATCAGCGGAAAGACTGCAATTTGCGAGAATTTCAGCATAGTATTCCACCTGCGGCTTCACCGCCGAGGAATTCTCATACGTGGAAATATAGCGAAACGGCGCATCTCCCACGCCGCCCCACGCAAGACGCCACTCGACCGCGCGGCGGGGAAACATCGGCTGGGTCGCGAGCACGAGCGGATATCCCTTCGCGACGAGCGCGTCGATGGCGCGGCGCGTCGCGGGATTCGCCTGAACGCCCTCGCCGATAGCGCCGAAGCGCGTCTCGTAGTAGCGCGCGAACATCTCTTCCCAATCCGCCCCATCGCGGTCAAACATGGTAAAGAAGGTGTCCCAGAACACGTCGTGGTTCGTCTTCCCACCAGGCACGCGCTTGCCCATGGCAGAAGCGCCGGCGCCAAACGCGCGCGCGAACTTCTCGCCATCGACGCCCTGCTCAACCGCGAAATGCGCGATGTCCTTGAAGTAGCTGCCCAGAAATTCCTCGAGCTCCATCGGGCACAACGTGCCATCGAGGTCAAACAAGATCGCGCGATATGACGTGTTCGCCATGAAAGACCCTTCCCAGAAAAAGACCGCCTCAGGGGGCGGATTGCAAATTCGATACGAACAACAGTATAAAAGAGTGGAGGCTTTCGGGCACTCGGCGGCGCGGTGAACATGCAAAGTGCGGAAAACGAGGCACGGGGTTTCTCGCCGGGCGCTCCGCCAAACATTGAGGTTTGGCGGTTTCGTCGACGGCGACACAAGAGGGGTTCGGCCCTGTGCTAGTATCGATGGGTTGAATCCACGAATGCGAGAGGAGCCGCAGATGAAACTGCTATTGCATGCATGCTGCGGGCCGTGCTCGCTCGAGCCCGTGCGCCTTCTTCAAGCGGCTGGGCACGACATCACCATTTACTACGCGAATTCGAATATCGCGCCTCAAGAAGAGTACGCGCACCGCCTCGTCACGCTCGAGGATTGGGCGAAAAGCGAGGGCCTACCCGTCATTGAGGGTTCTTACGACCCTGCCACCTGGGAAAACACCGCTGGACGCATCGGAGACGCAGCGCTTGCCGACGTTCGCACAGCCCGCGAGCAGGAACAACCCGCCGCAGACGACCACGACGCGAGCGACCCCGCTGCGGACAACCCCAGCGCGGGCGAGAACTCCTCGGGCACCCAGCAAAGCACGGGCGACCCCCGCAAGCGCACTCCCCTTCGCGCCGACGTCCTCTCCGTTGACCCCGCACGCCGGGAAGCGCGCTGCCGCGCATGCTATCGCCTTCGCCTCGAAGAGACAGCACGCGTAGCCGCCGAGCAGGGTTACGACGGCATCGGCACCACGCTTTCCGTAAGCCCTTATCAGTATACCCAGGTCATCGAGGAAGAAGTGCAGCGAGCTGCCAGCCGAGCTGGAATCACAGGCATCTTCGAGGACTTCCGCCCCTACTACGACGAAGCCACGCGCCGAAGCCGTGCGCTCGGAATGTATCGCCAAAACTACTGCGGCTGCCGCATAAGCGACGAGGAAGCAGCCGCCGAGCGCGCGGAGCGCAAGGCGCAACGAGCAGCCGCGAAGCAGGCCGAACGCGCGGAACACGCCGCCGAAATAGCCGCCGCCGAGGCAGAGCTCAAGGATCATCGAGCCGCACGCGCAGCCTACGATAAGAAGCAAGCCCGCAAGCGAGCAATCCTCAAATCACTTCGCGAGCAGGCAAAACAGGAAGTATCAGAGTGAGACCCTTCGCAGACCCCATACACCGCTACATGGACCATGTGAAGCGCACGTGCGCAACCGACCCCGAGCGCGGCTGGCGGGATGCGCTTATCGGGTTTCGCGGAAACACCTGGGGGTCGCGCCATCTTCCCAACTTCCATGCGGCGCGCGGCTACCACAAGCTTGAAGCCTATACGCTTGGCCTCGTCTCCGACCAGCTCGGACACGAAAACGACTACGTGTGGGGAAACGTGTTCGCACCCGTAGAGATCATGGAATGCTTCGGGCTGGGGACCGTGAGCGTCGAATGCTTGGCGAGCTTCTTCTCGGGATACCATCTCGCGCCGTTTTTCATCGATCGCGCACAGGAAGCGGGCATCGCACCCACACTGTGCACGTACCACAAAACGGTCATGGGGATGATGGAAACGGGCGTGCTGCATGCGCCGCGGCTTGCCGTGACCACCTCTTGCGCCTGCGATGGCAACCTGAGCACCTTTCGCCAACTGGGGCAACGCATGGACGTCCCCATGGTGCTGCTCGATGTGCCCTACGAAGGCGATGACGAATCGGTCGATTACCTCGCTGCTCAGTTGCGCGAGCTCACGCGTACTCTCGAAGAGCTGACGAGCGTGCCCTTCGACGAGGGTCGCCTTTCGCATCTTTTAGAAGTCGAGCGGGAAACAAACGACCTCGCCTGGGAATTCATGCGCCTGCAGGCCGAGCACTTCTATCCGTCCGAGTTCATCCACCACCTGTTCTTCGTGCTCGCCATGCAGCTTTCAGCGGGAAGCGAGGAGCTGCGCGACCTGTTGCGCTTCATGGTGGACGACATCAAGCGCGCGCCGAAGCTTACAGGCGACAAGATTCTCTGGGTGCATCTCATGCCGTACTATCAGCAAAGCCTGAAAGCAGCCTTCGACTACAGCCCGGCGCATCAAATCGTCGCGGCCGACATGGCGTTTTGCACAATGAGCGACCTCGCCGACGCCGACCCGTTCCGCGCGCTCGCCAAAAAGCTCATCGGCAACGCGATGAGCGGCCCCTACGAGCGCAAACTCGCACTCATCGACCGCCTGCTCAACGCAACCCACGCCGACGGCGTCATCCACTTCTGCCATTGGGGGTGCAAGCAGTCTTCAGGCGGAAGTGCGATTTTGCGCGAGCACCTGCATGAGGCCGGCGTGCCCCTTCTGCAGCTTGACGGCGACGGCATCGACGAGCGCAACAGCCACGACGGCCAAATAAAGACGCGCCTCGAAGCATTTTTCGAAGTACTTGCAGCGAAGCGAGCGGAAGACGACGAGCAGGGCGCGGCCGCCGAGACGAAGGGCGGTGCGCAAAATGCGAGCGCTGACCAGACGGGCGGCACGCAGGGCGCAACGGCTGATCCGAAGGGCAGTGCGCAATGAGCATCGGATACGTTTGCAAATACGTCCCCGTCGAAGCACTTGAGGCGATGGGCGCACGCATGGAGCGCATCGAACCTGATGAGAGCCTCGTAAGCTTCGATGCCGCCGAAACCTGCATGCATGCCAACATGTGCAGTTTCGCGAAAGCGGCGTTTGAGACCATCGTCGCAGGCAACTTCGACGGCATCGTTTTGACCACCTGCTGCGACAGCATGCGCCGTCTCGCCGATGCGTTGCGCGCGCAAGCCCCTAGCCTGTTCATCCACGTGCTCGACGTGCCGCGCGACACGGGCGATGCCGCTTGCGCATTATACGAGCGCAACGTGAGGAAACTCCTTTGCACATATGGCGAATTCGCCGACGCAACGTTTTCGGAAGAGGCACTGTTCGCCCAGCTCGGCGGCACAATCTGTTCAGCGGAAGGAACCTGCGACTCGCCCTTGGAGCTCAACTACGCGAGGCTCCATTCAGAAGCTTCGCAGCCTTCATTCCGCCTCACGAAGTCGAGCTCTGCTTCACAGGATTCCACCTACAACGACCAGGCAGCGGACTCGGCCGCATGGAGCGAAGGCTGCGAAGCTTCTGAGCGAAATGCGAGCGAGTCCGCCGCCGCCCCGCAGGTCGAATCCAACCGCGACCAGGTTGGCGACGCCGGCGCGCGGAGCGAAGGCTGCGAAGCTTCTGAGCGCAGCGCGACCGCGGCGCCAGCCGTCCCACAGGTCGACAACGCCCTGCAACCGAAGACGCACTTCTCCCTCACGATGCCCAACGTAGGCATTGCGGGCGCACGCGCGAACCCAGAAATCAGACGCATTCTCGAATCGCGCGGCGTGAACATCGCCTTCGACATCACCTGCACGAACGCTAATCGTCATTTCGCGCCCCAAAAAGCGGATGCCCTCACTCATTACGTGCACGACGTGCTCACGCAGCTTCCCTGCGCGCGCATGCGTGACATATCCCCGCGCAAAGCCTTCCTCGACTACGCTCTTCCCCAGGTCGACGGGCTTATCTACCACACGGTGCAATTCTGCGACCTGTATTCCTACGAGTACAGCGAGCTCAAGCGAACCTCATCCACGCCGATGCTTGCGCTCGAAACCGACTGCACGGCGCAAAGCCGTGGGCAGATGCTCACGCGGCTCGAGGCGTTCCTTGAATCGATAGGTGCCTTGCAAACAGAGCGCCTCACAAGTCAGAAAGGCTCACCTATGAGCACAGCCGCCACCTTCGTCGTCGGGCTCGATTCGGGCTCTACCTCGACCAATGCCGTCGTCATGAACGAGGCGCGCGAAATCGTCGCGAGCGTTGTTGCAAGAACGGGCGCGAAGGCGGGAGCCTCCGCCGAACGCGCGTATCGAGAGGTGCTCGAACGCGCAAACATCACGCCTGACCAGGTTGGATGCACTATCGCAACAGGATACGGTCGCGTGAGCATCCCCTTTGCCGACGAAAACGTCACCGAAATCAGCTGCCATGGGCGCGGCGCACACTACTTCAACCCCGACGTTCGCACCATCCTCGATATCGGCGGACAGGACAGCAAGGCCATCCATGTTAACGCCGCAGGCGAAGTGACCGATTTCGCCATGAACGACAAATGCGCTGCGGGCACGGGACGATTCCTGGAGATGATCGCGCGTTCGCTCGAGATCGACCTCGACGAGCTGGGGCCAGCAGCGCTTGAAAGCAAGAAGCACCTGGAAATCGCCAGCATGTGCTCGGTTTTCGCGGAGTCCGAGGTCATCTCACTCATCGCCAACAACGAGGAGAAACCCGATATCGCAGCAGGCGTCTGCCGCGCCGTGGCGGGCAAGGCGTATTCGCTCATGAGGCGCGTCGGGCTTGAAGGGGCGTATATGATGACAGGCGGTGTTGCGCAGAACCCGGGCGTCGTGCGCGCAGTCGAGGAGCTCATCGGCGACAAGCTCTTCATCTGCGACGACCCCGAAATCGTCGGAGCAACCGGCGCCGCCCTGCTCGCCCTGGAGAAATCAGAGTAGTATATATTTACGTATAACTTTTGCACAAATACGTGATAGAATTCCTTCTGTTCAAAGGAGGGATTCTATGCCGTTGCCCGTACCGCATATCAGGCCCATCAGCGACCTTCGTACCAACCTAAACGATGTATGCGAATTGGCGCGCGAAAGCCAACAGCCCATTTTCATGACGAAGAACGGCAAGGCGAGCCTTGTGGTTATCGACTGCGAAGTGTACGAAGGGCAACAGCGGCACGAACGCTATGTCCAGAAACTGCGCGAAGCGGAAATCGAGGAGAAGTATCAATCGAAATCGCTCACGAAAGAAGCAGTCGACGATTCAATCGGGCGCCTTTTCGCGCATTGGGGCATTTAAATGCTTGTCCCTCTCTACCGTCCTCGCGCCGTACACGATCTAGAATCGATAGTGATTTATCTAGGTGAGGTGCAGAAATCCCCGAAATCGGCCCGCAAAGTCTACGATTCGATTGTCGAAGCGGTCGACCACCTTTGCAAAACACCCGAGCTTGGCCGCCCCTTCGTCGACGAAAGGCTTTCTCACCAAGGGTACCGATCATGGCTTGTCAATCCCTACCGCATTTTCTATTCTTTCAACAGCGAGAACCTTATCGTATGGCGAATCGTCCACACTCGCCAAGATATCGATGACTTTGCGTTCATCGACATCGACGATTAGTCGAGAGCAAAGCAACGATCAAAGGATTATTACATGAGAACTGAAGATTTCAATTATTCAACAGTCCAGTGGACTGTTGAACCCCGAGCACCGCGAAGCGGAGCGCAGGGGGCCGGGAAGGCGAAGGGCCACGGCGAAGGGCGGCGAGCATGAGAACTGAAGATTTCAATTACGACCTGCCCGAAGAGCTGATTGCGCAGGAGCCAGCGCACGTACGCGACGCGTGCCGTATGCTCGTGATGGACCGCGCGACGGGCGAGCTCGAGGACCGCATATTCCGCGATATCGAGGAATATCTCCGCCCGGGCGATCTGCTCGTAGCGAACGAGACGCGCGTCATGCCCGCACGCCTCTTGGGCGCGAAGCGCGGCACGGGCGGCCAGGCGGAAGTGTTCCTCCTTCGCGAAGTCAAAGGCGAGAAGGCGAAGCTCTACCTCGACGAAGCACTCACCGAATCAGCCAATCAACAGGCCATTTGGGAAGTGCTTGTGCGTCCCGGGAAGCGCCTGAAGCCGGGAAGCGGCGCTGTCGTCGACTTCGCAGACAAGCAGGGCAATGTCGCGCTTTCCGCCGAGGTCGTCGATTGGGCGAGCGCAAAGACGGACGCAGCGGCGGCGGGCGAAGGTCAGGACGCCGACGCGTCAGCTGCCAAGGGCGAGCGCATCGCGCGCCTCACCACGACGCTCCCCTCGCTCGACGAGGCGCTTCACGCCGTAGGGCACACACCCCTTCCGCCCTACATCAAGAACTATGCCGGTGACGAGGAGCTGTACCAAACTGTGTACTCGCGCCGCGAGGCTTCGGCAGCAGCGCCTACCGCAGGCCTTCACTTCACGCCCGAGCTCATTGAGCGCCTGAAGGCAAAGGGCATTCGTTGGGAAACCGTCGAGCTCGAAGTGGGACTCGACACCTTCCGCATTGTCGACGAGGACGACCCGACCGAGCACAAGATGCACACCGAGTTCTACACCGTGCCGCAAACTACCGTCGACGCCATCAACGAAACGCACGCGGCGGGCGGGCGCGTCATTGCCGTGGGGACCACGTCCACCCGAAGTTTGGAAAGCGCTTGGGACGCCGAGGCGAACGGAGGCGAGGGTGCCATCACGGCGCGCAATCGCGACGCCACGAGCCTCTACCTTCTGCCGGGCAGCACCTTCCATGTGGTCGATGGCCTCATCACGAACTTCCACGTGCCCAAAAGCACGCTCATGATGCTCGTAAGCGCATTCTCAAGCCGCGAGCACATCATGGCAGCTTACCACCACGCCATCGAGAGCCGTTATCGCATGCTCTCCTTCGGAGACGCCATGTTCATCAAGCCAATGGAATAGCGTCTGGTTAACACAGCAAGAATACCGCAAACGAAAGCGAGGCCCCTGCGAATCGCACATTCGCAGGGGCCTCTCATCATATGAGGGGACAGCCAGGCGAAAAGGCGCCCAGCCTGCGCCTATTCCACCGCAGGCACCTCGCCGGTTTCCAGGATATGCAGAAGCGCGTCCTCGTCGAGCACGGGAACGCCGAGCGCGATGGCCTTGTCGTACTTGCTACCCGCAGCCTCACCTGCGACAACGTAGCTCGTCTTCTTCGACACGCTGCCCGACACCTTCGCACCGCGCGCCTTGAGCGCACTGCCTGCCTCATCGCGCGTCATCCCGCTTTGCGTGAGGCTTCCCGTCAGCACGAAGGTCAACCCCGCAAGCGTTTGCGGCAGCGCATCTTCCGCTGCAGCCTGCACATCGTCTTCAAGCGACACGCCGTGCTTGCGCAGCCGCTCGATCACGGCCATGTTGTCGGGCGTGCGGAAGAACAGGTACACGCAGCGCGCGATCTTCGGGCCCACGCCCTCGACCGCCGCCAGCTCCTCCTCGCTTGTCGCCATGAGCGCATCGATCGAGGGGAACGCCGCAGCGAGCGCCTCCGCCATCGTCTTCCCCACATGGCGAATCCCCAAGCCGAACAGGGGCTTCGCCAAGGGGCGGGTGCGGCTCTCGTCGATTGCCGCCACGAGCTTCTTCGCCACTGTCTCGCCTAGGCGGATCGGCGCGCCTTCCTTGTTCACGCGCCCCATGTCGAGCATCGAGAGCTCAACCTCGTCGAGCGTGTAGTAGTCGGCAACGTCGGTCACGCGCCCGCTCTCGATAAGGCGCCCGATGATCTCTTCACCCATACCGTCGATGTCCATGGCGCCGCGGCTTGCCCAGTGGATGAGACGCTCAGCAGCCTGAGCTGGGCAATCAATGGAAATGCAACGATAGTCGACCTCGCCCTCCTCACGAACGACGGGACTTTGGCAGCTCGGGCACACGCGCGGCATTTCCCACGGTTGCGAGTCCTCGGGACGAAGCGAAAGTACGGGCTCTAATATTTCGGGAATCACATCGCCCGCCTTGCGCACGATGACCGTGTCGCCCACGCGCACGTCCTTGCGGCGCACCTCGTCTTCGTTGTGCAGCGTCGCGCGCGCCACGGTGGAGCCCGCCACGCGCACCGGCTCGAGCTCGGCCACGGGCGTCAGCTTTCCCGTGCGCCCCACCTGCACTGTGATGTCACGCAGCAGCGTTGTCTTCTCCTCGGGCGGGAACTTGAAGGCAATCGCCCAACGCGGGGCGCGCGCCGTGTAGCCCATCGCTTCCTGCTGCGCGAACGAGTTCACCTTCACGACGACGCCATCGATTTCGTAGGGCAAGGCGCCACGGCGCTCCAGCGAGCGCTCGCAAAACGCATGCACCTCTTCAGCCGAATGGACGAGCTCGATGTCGGGATTCACGTGAAAGCCCGCGCGCTTCAGCCATTGCAGCAGGTCCCACTGCGTATCGAGCGCCAATTTGCGCTCGTCGCCCACGGCATACACGAACGTCGACAGGTCGCGATGCGCCGTGATCTGAGGGTCTTTCTGGCGAAGGCTGCCCGCAGCGGCATTTCGCGGATTGGCGAACCCCGACTTGCCGTTGGCCTCCGCCGCCGCGTTGAGCGACTCGAAACTCGACTTGGGCATATAGCACTCGCCGCGCAGCTCGATAGGTTCCTCGTTATTGCGGATGGTGGAAAGCGCTTCGTCGCGCAAACGCAAGGGGACGTCTCGCACCGTGCGCACGTTCACCGTGATGTCCTCGCCCGTCGTGCCGTCGCCGCGCGTCGCCGCCTTCAGCAGGCGCCCGTTCTCGAACGTGAGCGCGACAGAGGAGCCATCGATTTTAAGCTCGCACACAAGCGGCGGGATCTCGCCGAAGAATTCCTTCACGCGGCCGAGCCATTCATCGAGTTCGCCCGCATCCATCGCGTCGTCGAGCGAGTACATGCGGCGCTCGTGCTGAATGGGCGCAAACTGATCGCCTACATAGCCGCCGACGCGCTGGGTCGGGCTCGACGAGTCGACCAATTCCGGATGCTGCGCCTCGAGCGCGCGCAACTCGTGCATGAGCGAGTCGAACGCACCGTCGGAGATTGCCGGCGCGTCAAGGGCGTAGTAAAGATAGCTGTTGTGCTCGATCTCGCGACGAAGCGCTTCGATACGCGCCGCCGGATCACTCGTTTGAGCAGCCAATTCTTCGCCGCTGAACAGATTCTGTTGCTCTTCGGGCATATCGATCCCCTTCACGAACAAGGCCCCGGGATGCCGGGGCCTCATGTCATCTTGCTATGCGGTCGCCGCCTTGAGCGACGCTACATGAGCACGCTGTCGGCGCGCCATCCGTACATGATAAGGGAAACGCCGCGCATTATGACGAATACCGCCAAGAAAACAGCGAGCATTGCCGGATAGACGAAGAACACTACGCCGCACAGGATGTCCACGATGCCCGAGAACACCATCCAGCCCCACATCGGCATGCTGAACTTATGCAGCTGAATCGCGCCCGCGATCTCGATGATGCCGAACGCCACGACGAAGATTCCCACGAGCCACGATATGACGCCCGAGAAGACAATCGGATGCAGCAGGAGCATGACGCCGATGATGATATCGAGGACCGCATACACGATCATCCACGGCGAAGGCGAGGTGAAGACGTTCCCCTTCAGGCGAACGTAGCCCACGATGTCGAGGATGCCGCTCACGAGGAATCCCGCTCCCAGAATCGCCGTGATCGTCGCCATCGTCAGCCCGGGAAACGCGGTGATGAAAATCGCGAGAAGCACGAGAAGCGCACCCGCAACGATGAGCCCCCAATCATGTCGCCTCAATTCCACCATAGCGATCGACCTCCTTCGGATTCGATGGGCGCCGCGCCCGCTTCGGCGCCAAGCGTCCCGTTTGACAGGCTCATTCTACTCCCACGCGCATTCGATGGGAAATAGTTACTACTCGCTTGTTGAATAACGCAGGTGCATTTCTTGACGGCTCATCTGATTGCGCGCCGTCTCGAATCCCGAATCACCAGGGGAAGGTAGCGCGGCAGGTCCTCCGCCACGACGCATCGCTGCGAAAGCTCGGACGCGGCAAGGCGACCGGTTCGAGCGTGAAGCGTCGCCGCGAGCACGCAGGCGTCGAAGGGGTCGAGCCCCTGCGCGAGAAGCGCGCCGACTATGCCCGCAAGCACATCGCCCGTGCCCGCCTTCGCAAGCGCTGGCGTCCCCTCGTCCATCACGGCGACGGTTTCGCCATCGGAGATAAAGCTCTTCGGCCCCTTAACAAGCGCCGTCACGCCATACGCAAGCGAGATAAGGCGTGCAAGCTCGCTTGCATCGTCTGTCGGAAAGCCGAAGGGCGCGGCAAGGCGCGCCGCCTCGCCCGCATGAGGCGTCACGATCGTCTGCCGCCCTGCCTCGAATCGCTCCCGAAGGAGCTTTCGCCCCCTCTTCGTGGCGAGGAATGCGAGAGCGCCCCCGTCTACCACAAGCGGCGAGCAGGCCGATTCGAGCACCGTGAATGCCAGCTTTTGACACGACTCGCTTGCCGCGTCGAAGCCCGGCCCCAGGACATATGCCGAGGGGTGGCCTGCCTTCGCGGACGGGAAATCACCAGAAGAGAGGCCCTTCCACGAGCGGACGACAAGGGAAGGACTTACCGCGCGGACGGCATTGACCGACTTCGGCGAGCAGATGACCTCGGTGTATCCTGCGCCCATGCGCTGTGACGCCAAGCCTGCAAGAGCGGCAGCACCCGGATAGCGCGAACAGCCGGCGACAAGCGTCACCTTCCCACGCGTATATTTGTTAGCATCCTCTGCAAGCTCGGGAAGCAGGCCGCACAACTTCGCATCCGAATATTTCCACGCGATCATCTTGAATCCCTTTCGCACTATAAGGTCATCTCGATTGAGTATAACCTTTGCACAATCAATGCGATGTCTCAAAAACCGCCCACCATCTTATCCGATTTCATCGCATGCCCGGCGAGATCGGCGCATTCGGGAGCGAAAAGACGAGGAAGGCGGGCGGGGCTGGAAGACGAGCGGGGGTAGTGGGACGGGGGGGCGCAAGGCGGGCGGGGCGAGGGTGGTGAGCTGGCGGGAAGCGGGGCGGGCAGAGGCGGTGGAGCGGGGGCGCAGGCGGGCAGGCGGAACGCAAGGCGGGCGGGGGGCGCAGGCGGGCGGGCGATTGCGACGATGCGGACCCGCGGAGCCGAGAAATACACGCCTTTCCCGAGCGAATAGATGACGAAAACGGTAGGAATATCCGTTATACTTGGTAAAACATTAGACAGCTGCCTAATGTTTCAATTCTCAATCTATCTGCACTTATACCCTGATACAATCCCGCTTATGGATGTCATCATCTGCCACATATCGGCGCTTCACTATTGGCTCGCGCACCCTGGGGCGTGCGAGGCGAGCATGATTCAAGCCAAAACCCTTCCTATTCCGGCATTCCCCCTTCGCGAAGCCGAGATAGCAACAGCCGCGAGCATTCTCCCGCAAGGGTACCAAGGTGGCAAAGTCCATCTCCTCGTCAAATCACATCACGCAGCAAAATACTCACGCACCGCCACGCTCCACACGACATCCCTCGACGTTACGCCAGCAGACTTTTACTGCGCAGGGCCGGGAATCTATGTCTGCTCGCCCGAGTTCTCGCTCATCCAAGCCGCACCAATTCTCAGCGATATCGAATTCCTCCGAATCGCATTCGCGCTCTGCGGGACATATCGCGACGGCGTGAAAGACGCGCTCCCCCTGACCACGCCAATGAAAATCAACCAGATGCTTACCCGGATGAACGGCTTGCACGGCGTGAAATGCGCCCGCCAGCTCACGCCCCACATCCAGCCAAACGCCGCTTCGCCACGAGAAGCTCAGCTCGCCTTGCACCTATGCCTTCCCTACCGCATGGGAGGATACGGATTCCCCCATCCGCAGCTCAACCCGTGCATCGATCTCCCGCCGCGTATCCAGCAGATTTCAGGAAAGAGCGCTCTCTACCCCGACCTGTTGTGGCCCGACGCGCACATCGCCGTCGAATACGACAGCGACAAATGGCATACCGGGTCATTGCGCATAGCAAACGACGCTCGCCGGCGAAACGTTTTCACATATCTCGGCATAACGGAAATCTGCGTCACGAAACGCCAGTTCAACGACTTGATTGCTTTCGATAAAACCGCGCGAATCCTCTCCCGCGCGCTTCGGCACAGAATCCATCCCCGAAGCGAGGAGTTCCGCAGTCGGCAGATGAAGCTCCGCAAGCAGCTGCTGGCTCCTCTCCTTCCTGTACAAAAACGACGATAAGTTATGGAGAAATTGTTGTCTTGTCTCAATAATGGTACAGACAAGCTGATAATCCTCGTCTTAATGCTCACGTTAATGGACAAATATCTTGTGAATGGGGTTTAACGTCTTCATTTGTGAAGAGAATTCATAACTTACTGTCGATTTCGTACAAAAACCTCTGAGCCCGCGAGGTGAAGGGTTTTTAAGGAAGGCAACGAGGAAGGGAACCCGCATTGGGAAGGGATCGCCCGCGGCGTGGCGCAGCAGGTTAGGCGGGTGCGTCGGTCGCGGCGGATGCAACGGGCGCGAAGAGGCGGAGCGAACTGGGGCGAGAGAACACGCGCAACGCGGCGCAGCAGGCCCGACGGGGCGAGCGGCAACGGCCGCGAAGACGCGAGCGAAGGAACGCGAGCACCATGCGAGCGGGACGCGATGGGCGCGACGAGCGAGGGAATGCTCGCGGCATGGCGTAGCGATTTGGGGCGAAAGAACGCGAGCACCCGCGACTTGACATGCGGCGGCGAACACAGCGCGGCGAGTGGGACGCGGAAGCTCGACGGACGATGCGCCCCGAGACGAACCACCTAGGTCGATGTCGCTCCCCCAGCGGGCACAGTCTCCCCCCGAGGCAACCCGCCTGGATCGATGTCGCTCCCCCAGCGGGCACGGCTTCCCCGGACAGCTCGCCTACTACGCCAGCGCCTCTTCTCCGTCTGCTGCAGCCACGTCGCCCGTCGCCCCACCGGCAAGGGCGTCAATCTCGTCGAGCATTGCGCGCGCCTCCTTGAAGCGCTTCGCGAGCTCGGCCTTCTGGTCGACACGCTCCTCGGCCGCCTTGCGCGAATCTTCCGTAATGGCCAAAGCGCACGCGACGGCATCGGTGTGCGTATACGAAAGCGAAATGGGAAGCTCCCGCACGCCCATCTCCTGGGCAATCTGCTTCGCGCGACCCGACAACACCACATAGGGGCGCCCCTTTGACGAGCGCTTCACCTCGATGTCGCGCACTCCGATTCCGCGAGTGAAACCCGTTCCAAGAGCCTTCACCACGGCCTCCTTCGCAGCGAAGCGCGTGGCGAAATGGACCTCGGGTGCGGCCGTGTCCTCGCAGTAGCAGCATTCCTCGCAGGAAAACACCTTGCGCGCGAACGACGGAGTGCGCTCCAGAATCTTTTTCATGCGAGCGATCTCCACGATATCGACGCCAAGACCGACCGCTCCATCGATGGGAAACGACGCGGCGGCGGCGTTCTCAACTGCGCGAACGGTCTCCTCTTTCCGTGCAGGCATCAAGACCCCGTTTCCCTATTCCACCGTCACGCTCTTCGCGAGGTTGCGCGGCTGGTCAACGTCGCACCCGCGCTCCACGGCGATGGCGCGGGCGAACAGCTGCAGCGGAACGCTCGCCGTGATGGCGGAAAACGCATCGCGCACCTTCGGAATATAGATCACGTGGTCGGCGTGCTGCTTGATGTCCTCGTCGCCCTCGGTGGCAACGGCGACGATCATCGCCCCGCGCGCCTTGCTTTCCTGCAGGTTGGAGACGACCTTGTCATAAACCGGGCTCTTCGTCGCGATGGCGATGACGGGGAACCCTTCGTCGATGAGCGCGATCGGGCCATGCTTCATCTCGCCAGCAGGATACGCCTCAGCGTGCAGATAGCTGATCTCCTTTAGCTTGAGCGCGCCCTCGTAGCTGATGGCGGCGCCCATACCACGCCCGATGAAGAGCGCATTGCGAGCGTCCTTGCACGCGTGCGCAGCCTCCTCGATGGAGGGCTTGCACTCGGCAAGGATGCGTTCGACCTGTTCAGCCGTGTCCGCCAACTCGCGGAACAAAAGGCGGATTTGGTTCATGCGCAGCTTGCCCTTCGCCTGCGCAAGCAGCATCGCGAGCAGCGTCAAGCTCACCACCTGGCCCAAGAACGACTTCGTCGATGCGACGGCGATTTCCTTGTTCGCCTTCGTGTAGATGACGCCGTCGGATTCACGCGCCACGGGGCTTCCCACCACATTCGTGATGCCGAAGACTCGCGCGCCCTTCACGCGAGCGTCGCGGATAGCGGCGAGCGTGTCGGCCGTCTCGCCCGACTGCGACACCGCCACGACGAGCGTCGTCGGGGTGATGATGGGGTTGCGATAACGGAATTCGCTTGCGACCTCGCATTCCGTGGGGATGCGCGCCCAGCCCTCGATCAGGTTCTTCGCGATGAGACCCGCATGATAGCTCGTGCCGCATGCGATGACGTAGACGCGGTCGATGAGGTTGAGCTCCTCAGGCGTCAGATCGAGTTCGTCAATCGAGAGCGCGCCGTTCACCAGGCGCCCGGCAAGCGTGTCGCGAATAACGCGCGGCTGCTCGTGGATCTCCTTCAGCATGAAATCGGGATAGCCGCCCTTTTCTGCCAGGTCGAGGTCCCAGTCAACATGGGTGATGCGCGGCTCGATTTCGCGCCCCGCCTCGTCGGTGAACTCGATGCCCGCTGGGGTCATGCGCGCGTACTCGCCGTCCCCCAAGATGACGACATCGCGCGTGGCGTCGATCATGGCGATCATGTCGGAGGCAACGTAGGCGCCGTCTTCCCCTTGCCCGATGACAATCGGGGAGTCCTTACGCGTGACCGCAATGACTCCCGGCTCCATGTCGCACACCGCTGCAAGACCATATGCACCCACGATGCGGGAACACGCCTCGCGCAGCGCCGCCACAAGATCGCCCTGGTAGGCCTCTTCGAGCAGATGGGCGACAACTTCGGTGTCGGTCTCGCTCGTGAAAACATGTCCGCGGCCTTCGAGTTCCTCGCGCAGCTCGGCGAAGTTCTCGATGATGCCGTTGTGCACGACGGCGATGTGGCCGCCGCATGAGGTATGGGGGTGTGCGTTCGCCTCGCTCGGTTTGCCATGCGTGGCCCAACGTGTATGCCCGATGCCGCACGTCCCTTGGAAATCGAAGTGCGACAGCGTGTGCTCCAGGCTCGCGACCTTGCCCTTGCGGTGGATGACGGCGAGAGCGTCCCCTTCTTGCACCGCAATGCCCGCCGAGTCATAGCCGCGGTACTCAAGCCGCGTCAATCCCTGAATAAGAATGCCCTGAGCTGGGCGTTTGCCAGTATATCCCACGATTCCGCACATATTGCGAGCTCCTTATCGACAGGCGCGAGCGGCGCTTTTTCCGCAGATATTTTAGGCGATTCGCGTCGTTTGCAACCTCCCGCGACCGTCAAAGCAGAAAATCACTCGGCAATGGCGCATCCTACCTGTATTCTTTCGGAAAAAATTGGCAGCCTGATTGGGTTTGCGCGATAATAAGAAGTTGTTTCAGACGTATACGTGTACGAAAGAGGTCCAACATTATGTGGAGCAGCTGCCATCCAAAGTCGGATGACGACTTGAAGGAATGCGCTGAGCTGGGCAAATCGCTCAATCGTCTTTCCCAACCCACCATTCTTACCTTGCTCGCCCAATCGGATACCCCGCTTCATGGCTACATCATCGTCCAACAAGCGGCCAACTCCCCGATGTTCGGCGGCAAGAAGCCCGACGCGACGGGCGTGTATCGCGCGCTCAAGCGCATGGAGGAATCCGGGCTTGTCACTTCCGAGTGGGAAACCCCCGTCGAGGGCTCGGCGAAACGCCTGTTCAAGCTTACGGAAAAAGGCCGCCGCTGCCTGCGTCGCTGGATCGACGCGCTCGCCTGCTACGAACTGACCCTGGAAGAACTTCGCAAGGACGCCGCGGACGCGCTCGACATCGAGCTTCCCGACGCGCCGACCTGCTCGCACTAGCTTTCGCACTCGATTCGCTCATGGCGGTGAGCCCCTCGTCTGCAAGAGAGCCGCAATCGACATCTCTCACCTGGGAAAAGGAGCCCCATGAGCGAATCACCCGCGCGCAACGCGCAAGACTATCCCGCAGTGAGCGGCCGCGATATCGCCGCACTGCAAGATCCGCGCCCCACGACCATCATCGGCGCATGCGGCACCCATGGCGACACCTGCTTCGCCACCGTTATCTGGGTCACACCACTCTCTCACAATCCACCGCTCATCGCCTTCGCCCTTCGCGCGAAATCGCGCACCATGCAGCTTATCCAAGAGTCGAAGGCCTGCAGCATCACCACGCTCCCCGCGACCGACGACGCCGTCAAGCTTGCGGAATACTGCGGCACCACCTCGGGAAACATCATCGATAAGGCCTCGCACGTCGCTCACTTCACCGCGACTACTGAAAGCGGAGCCCTCGTTCCCGTGCCCGAAATCGCCTTTTCATGGACGGTTTGCAAGGTGAACGACATCCAGCAAGCAGGCGACCATCTGCTTGTCATATGCAACGTGGAAGAAGCCCATATCGATTGCGAGCGCGATGGAAAAGGCCAGCTCGTGCCCCATGGCATGCTGCTTTGTGTGCAGCACGGCACCTACGCCGCCGATCGCGTGCTGTAAGCGGGCTCGCAAGCCGCAAAGAGGCGGCTCCCGGCAATAGAATGAGCCTCCTTCTTTGGCAACCATCTTAGGCTATCGCGTCTTTGCGCGGCCAATACCACAAAAAACGGGGTCTGCCACCAGTTCAGACTGATAACAGACCCCGTACTTGATTCTTGATTCGCACTCGCGAGCGCTTTACGCGCCCTCGCGCTTCCAGCCCATAGGAAGCGGCCCGCACTCCTCGATAAGCGGGCAGCCATCGCATTCCTCCGTCACGCCTGGGGCAATATCGTCCCAGGGAATCTCGACGAATCCCAAAATACGGTAGAACTCGATCGATTTTCCGCGCGCCACGAGGCGAATCTCGTCATGGTGCGCCCGAGCATCGTCGATAAGCGCGCGCCCGACGCCATAGCCACGCCATTGCTCGTTGATGACCACGGGATTCACGTGCGCAATCCCCGCCTCGCTGAAGGCAAGACGGCAAAAACCCACGCAGTCGTCGTCCCCATTTGCAGCGACGGTGACGTTGTCAAGCGAGGGGATGGCGTCCATCCCCTCGTGGTATGCGTAGTAGTTGATAAGCTCCCAGTCGCCCTCGCGAGCCGGTCGCAGTGTAAACAAATCGCTCATGAACAGGCCTATGCTACATAATCGGCGGCACGTAGATCTTCATGCGCGAATGCGGGATGGCCTTCAGCGAAAGCTCCGTCAACCCCTGAGCCACCGTTTCCAAGCGGTCAGTCGGGATGCCCATGAACATCATATCCTCGCCGATATCGGTCGCCGCGCGGCAACCGTAGCACCCGAACGTGATATTCGGCTCCTCTTCCATCAGGGGATACAGCACCGCTTCCACACACATCGAATTGAAGCCCGATGCATGGAAGTCGAAGCGATGGCCGCTGTAGTAGCTCATCGACATGCACAGCCACATCATCTGCTCGGGCGTGCCGGTGAACACGACCACCTCGGGCTTGCGTACCGTCTTCGAAAGCGGTGCCACGTAAGTGGCACGGCGGCTATGAGGGGGCAGCGTCGGGCGCTCGCGCACCATGCGCGCGGCAGCCTCCGCGTTCACCACCTTATGGAAGAGCACGTAAATCTCGCCTGTCGCCAGCTTCTCGGGAACGCCCGTCATGCCGAAAATCGACGTACCATCAGGGCATGAATGGCGAAACGGCGGCATGAGGATGCTCGCTCCGCGCCGCGCTGCCATCATCGCCTGGCAAAAGCGCAGGTTCTCAGAGGGCATGGGGACGTCGGGCAGAAGCTCATCCTTGTCGATGAGGCTCACCGCGACGGGACGCCAGCGCAGGTCGAGCTTTTCCATGATGGTGTGCTCCAGCTCGGCGTAACGTCGGTGAAGTTCGGGGTCGATCGGCTCCGCGCGCGGCTCATCCGCGAAGGGATCGTAGGTCGCATCGCCCTCGCATTCAACGGTGAGCGCACGCTGAGGGCAGTTGCCCGCGCAGGTGGTGCACCCCACGCAGTTGTCGATATGGGCCGCGAAAGGATAGCCCTCCTCGTCCGCTTCGAGCACGTTGCAGGGGCAAAACGCGATGCACAAGCCGCATTTCACGCAGCGCGATGCATCGTTCGTCACCGAATAAACGGTCTCACTCGCGTCGTTGGAAGCATCCCACAACGCAATCTGATCTTGAGTATCCATGTTCGCTACCGCAATTCTTCCTTGCACCAAGGCGGATACACGCGACGCCCCGAGGAATCCGTCAGGTGGTACGAGCAAAAGGGAATGGCTCTCCCATCAGGAACAGTGACCATCATGGAGCACTCGCGCAGGCGCTGCGTATCCATGGAGATGGCGTCCATGTAGTTCATGATGATGACCGACAGGCCGCTTTTCACCTCGACGCCCTTCTTGGAGAGGATGTCTAAGAACACCGACCCTTGAGGGCTGTCGGGGCTGTAACCCTCGCGATATTCTTCAGTCGTCATCGCGCGCGTCGCTGGATAGAAGCCCGACGGGTGCGCGGGCACGCCCTCGGGCGGGGTGCCGTGAACCAGGAACACGCCAGTGTCGCACAGCGGGTTCGAGCAGCCGAGCGGCCAGATGTCTTCCACACGCAGCAGACCGTCGGACTGCGCGGCCAGATCGAAGATGACGTCGCCCGCGCTCATGGGCATCGCGCGCTCGGCGTCGAAACGCCCGGAGGTGAAGGCGGGCTGAAGCGCCAGACCGGCCACGACGTCGGCGTTTTCGAGAGAGAAACGCAGAAGATCGCCGAGCTGGTCGTCGTTGAGGCCGGAAACAACCGCGACGGAGAGCACCACCTGAATGCCGACCTCGCGGCAGCGCTCGATCACCTTGAGCTTGGTCGCCAGGATATCGCGCCCGCACGTACCCTTGTACACATCGCCCGTAAGACCGTCGAAGGACAGGTACACGCCCGTAAGACCCGCGGCGACAAGGTCTTCGAGATAGCCTTCCTTATTCGCGATGACCAGGCCGTTCGTATTAACCTCAATGCCCCAGAAACCCTTTTGGCGACCCATGTAGATGATGTCGACCAAGTCCTTGCGGCACGTCGGTTCGCCACCGGTGATCTGTACGGCGCCGTCGGTTCCCACGGCGTTCGAGATAACGTCGTACATCGCCGAAATCTCGTCGAGCGTCGGATCGCCCTCGCCGGTCTCGGCGCTCATGAAGCACACGGGGCAATGCAGGTTGCAGTTGCGCGTGACCTCGATTTCGAGCAGCGTGCCGCGACGTTCGTGGCGCGCGCACGTGCCGCACCCGAACGGGCATTTGTCCGTCACGGGAATGGTGTTTTGCGGCTTGGTCTTCTCGAACGCTTCTGAAAGCAGCCACTCGTAGTGCTCAGCGGAAGGCCACATGCGTGTGTCGAGCTTGCCGTGCTCGGGGCACGTGCGCGTCATCCACACGACCCCTTCATTGTCGGCGTACACCTCCGCCGGCAACTCCTTCAGGCACGTTGGACACAGTGCCCCCGTAGTATGCAAAGTACGCAAAATCTCGTCCTATCTGGTCTGAAACAACGGCTCGTTCCACGGGCCGCAAGAGATGGAAATCTCCCCTATCGCCGAAGCGTCAGCGAGCGGCGTTCCGGCGAGTGCAGCTGGCGTGAAAAGGCTTCGACGCGTACTTCGGTACGCAAGAAGTCTTTGGAGCGCCATCTGTGCCGCCAGAGCGCCGCGCAGCGTCGGCCCGTTGCGGCGGCTGATAAGCCGCAGCAACCTCCTATTCCTCGTCGATGTACTGGCGAGGGTCGTGGTTGTCGTTCGGCGGCGTGGAAACGCGGATGTTCATGAAATCGCACCAATCGAGCACGCGCTGCGGCACGTAGATCTCGGTCTGGTACTTCGCAGCCTCCTTGATCGCGCGGATGCAGGAAACGGCGTGTGCGAGGTCGACCTTCTCATCGATGTCGGCAACGGGCGTGAAGTACGCCGAGGGGATGTCCATCTCTTGGAGCTTCTCCACGTACGCGTCGAGCGCGGGCTTGCCGGTGAGGTTGTAGTACACGCCCTGGTGGTTGATCGGCGTGTTGTGGCTGAAGCCGACGAGCGACGTGCCGCACTCCTGGCAAGGCGCCTGCACAAAGCCCGGGGTTCCCAAGTCCTGGAAGTAGTCCAGCCACTGGAATGCCTGGGAGATATGGGTGATCGGCATGGTCGGGACGTCGCCGCCGACAGAGACGATGTGCTCATAGCCCATGTCGAAAATCTGCTTGAAGGCGTCGTCGAAGTGGTCGTCGAACGTGGCGCCCTTGTCGGTGATGTAGTGGATTTCCATTGGCCACTTGCCGAGCGCGTCGTAGGTCTCGCGCATGAGCTCGACGTTGTCGGCAGGCGTAGTCGACACGAAGAAATCGTAGGTAATCTTGTCAACCGACGGGTCCTCGGCACCGAGGGCATCGTTGTCCGCCTGCATCGACAGAAGCGCCTGCATGCACATCTCGCTCACATCGTACAGGCAACGGCGGAACAGCTCCGCCGCCTGCTCGGGGCTCAAGAAGCCGCCGCGCTCAATCGTCAGGCGCGTCTTCACCAGGCCCGGGACGGGCGGCTTGCAGAACAGGAGCAACGCTTGCTTTTTCTCTGCCACAATACTCTCCTTCGTATGTCTTCCGCTCGATTTCGAGCGCATTCACCACTAGTAGTGTACCTTGCACATTATAGGACGCGAACAGCTATCTGGCGCTGTCCTTGCCCGCATCGGCTGCATCTTCCACGCAGGAATCACGCTGCCATGAAAGGGTTGCATCGACCTTCCTGATCACGCAATCGATGGCGTTGTACCACCAGGTGCCGATCATGGGCTCGCCCGTCGCAACCGAGCAGGTCGTCAGGCAGTTCACGTTCGACTCCCACATGCCGCCGAAGTCGGGCGCGCCGGGCGTCCATTCGGGATGCCACCAGCCATAATCGACATTCACCAGATCATCGCGCATCGTGCGGATCTCCAGCACGAAGCGCGCGCTTCCCTTGTCGGTAGCAACCTCGACGGTATCCCCCGCGCAAAGCCCCAGACGCTCCGCCGTTGCAGGAGAAATCTCCACCGCGGGATGCGGCGAGGATTTGCGGAACTTCGGATTGTTGAAGTACATCGACGCATTATAGGGCTGCTTGCGGGCGCCGGTGACCATCGCCAGATGCGCTCCCCCACACGTCTCGGCGCGCTTAATAAGCTCATCCGAGCAAAGCGAGAGACAGGGCGCAGGCTCGGGCAGGCGCTGGCCGCCGAAATCGGGAAGGATCTCGCTTGCAAGCTCGATCTTTCCCGTGGTGGTGGCGAAGCCCCGAGGATTGCCCGTCTCGTCGGGATACAGGTACTTGAAGGGGACGGGCGGGCGGAAGTACATACCCTGCTCGCAATAATCATCCCAGGTCATGCCCGCGCGGGCGAGCACATCCTCAAGCGCGTCTTTGAACGTCTCGTGCGGCCACGCCTCAGCCTGCCCCAGGCGAAGGCCCAAGGCGCGGAAGATGTCGTAGTCGCTTTTGCGCTCGTAGTAGGGTTCGACTGCCGCCGGGCCACCATAGGCAATGTTCGCGACGCCGCCATGCTGCTGGAAGAGAGGCCGCTCGATCGCGCCTGCGCAGGGCAGGACGAAGTCGGCAATCGAGGCAGTCGGCGTCAGGTAGTAGTCGATCACCACGATCAGGTCGAGGCCCATAAGCGCATTGAATACGCGATGCGTATCGGCATAGGTGAGCAACGGGTTCGTCGCGTTCACGATAAGCGCGCGCACCGGATAGGGCTCGCCCGTCTCCATCGCGCGAAGTACCAGGTCGGGATGGGCCGACGTCATGTAGCGCGTCGGAAGCCTGCAGCCCAAACGCTCGGTTATCTTCTGCACCTTCGCGTAGCCCTCGTAGCACTGAAGCGGCGTGTAGGGGGTGTTCAGGCAGCGCGCCTTGTGCCCGGGCGCCATCTCGTCGGTCATCTCGAGCTCGACTTCTGTGGTGAAGTCGCTCATCTCCGTGATGATGCAGGCGCCGGGCTTGTCGACGTTGCCCGTGATCGCACGCAGGCAGCAGATCGCGCGGTGCGTGGGCGCCACGTTGCGCCCCGACTGATCGATGCCGCGCCCCGACACGAGCGCCGCCGCCTGGGCACGTCCGAACCAGCGTGCAGCCGTACGCACGTCATCAGCCGAAACACCGCAGAATTCGGCAACGTATTCAGGAGTGTAGCGCGCCACATGCTCGGCGAATTCGTCGAAGCCGTGACACCATTCCGCCACGAAATCGCGGTCGTACAAGCCCTCGGAGATGATTACGTTCGCAAAACCGAGCGCAAGCGCGCAATCCGTTCCCGTCTTCGGTGCGATCCATAGATCGGCACAGGAGGCGGTCTTGGTGAAACGCGGGTCAATCACCACGAGCGGCGTGTCCGATTTCCCAAGACGTCGAATCGACTGCCACCACAGCGAATTGTCGGACTCCGCCGGGTTCGTTCCCCAGATGAAGACGCATTCCGTGTCATCGTTGATGTCGGCCTCGATCGTCCAGCCGAAGGTAATCGCATCCATCCAGATACGCGGGTTCCAACAGATCTGCCCGATGCCCATGTTATTCGGCGAACCGAACATGTTCATAAAGCGATGGAGCGGCCAAAACGACGCGTGAGGTCCGCCGATCATCGACGCGAGCGTTTCGGAGCCATACTGGTCGCGAAGCTGCGAGAGGCGCTGCGCGATGTTGTCGAGCGCTTCATCCCAGCTCACGCGCTCCCATGTATTCGCCCCGCGCTCGCCAACGCGCCGTAGCGGGTAGTTCACACGGTCGTCGCCGTCGAGCACGTCGAGATTCATCTTCCAGCGACGGCATCCCGCAAGCACCTTCGGGTCGTAAGGGTAGCGCGACGAATCGGGCTCCAAATCGACAACGCGACCGTCTTCCACCGTCGCGAAGAAGGCACAGAGATACCCGCAGAAATGACAGTTCGTTTTGCGCACCTTGCGCATTTACGCATCCTCCTTCGCGGCTCCCTCGCCGCCGAGTCCAACGAAGCTCCTCGCACTTGCGTCCTGCTTCTCAACGCCAAGGGAATCGTCGAACAGGAATCGCAGTTTCATGTAAACATCGGCATGGTACCAGTCGATGCGCCAGTTGAAGAGCAGCTCGAGATAATGGAACACGGGAACATCGCGCTGCGCCATCATCAACTGGAACGTGCAGCTCACACACGCCGTAACAATCGCGCTTGCGCCAAGGCCGCACGCGTCTTGCCCATGTTCGCGCGCCTGGCTGTCGGCAAGTTCGGTCTTGCCAGCTGCGCGGGCGAGCGACCCGCAGCACACCGAGCGCTTGCGCACCTTCTCGCCCTCGACAAGCAACCCTTCGGGCATGAGCGCGCGCAACCCATCGGCGAACTCCCCCGTTTTCTTGTCGGGGCACGAATCGTGCGGCATGAACAAGAGCGGCTCAGGCGCCTTGCATGCCTCGGTTGGGTTGCCAGCCTCGTCATACCAGTCGGGATGGCGCCAGGCGAACTCGCGCGTGAGCAGCTCGCGCGCCACATCGGCATCGATGCGATAGCCCATCTGTGCGAGCAGTAGCGGAAGCGCAACGATCTCCACGCCCTGCGTGCGCTCATCGCGAACAAGCGCACCACGAAGCGCGAGCGCGCAGTTCGGACATGCGGCAACGATGCGCCGCACGCCGCGGGCCTCAACCTGCTCGATAAGTTCCGCCTCGAAGGCACGACGCTGCGCCGGCCCATCTGGCTCGTACTGCAAGATCTTCCCGCAGCAGAGAAGCGAGATACCCTCAACCTCACCCGCGGATTTCAGCAGGTCGTACACCGACTGCACGAGCGGCAAGCCGTAGTTGATAAGCGAACACCCTGGAAAGAACAGCGAGTCGCACCCGCCAGCTTCCCCCGACTGCTCGACCATGAGCGCCTGCAGCCCCGGATAATCGCACGATATCGAGCTTCCCGTCAATGCGTCGTTGAATGTATAGGGTCCCACAGCGTCTTACCTCCTCCCCCTGCCTTGCTTGCAGAGTTTTCCATCATCAATGCGAATGCGCCCCAACCGCTTCGCCCTCATGCTGGAAAACTGCGCTTGATACAAGGCGAACCCGACCTCGCGTTAAGGTCGGGTTCGCGACATGCTCAATCAGGTGCCCAGATTATACGACCTGGGTTACAAGCGAGAGCTTAGTACATGTTCTCGCCGTAGGTCCAATGCTCAACGAATTCAGCATGGGGGTCAGCCGTACGGCTGCAGTAACGGTTCTCGCCCGGAATCTCGGCGCGCTCGTCGGAGTAGACGCAGAGATAACGGAGCAGCAGGCCGCCGCAAAGCACGAGGACGGGAGCCACCACAGTGGAAGCCGCGGAGCCAGCGCCGAAGACGTACAGGAAGAACGGGATGACCAGACCGCAGGCAATCATGCCAAGCCAGAACAGCGGGGCAGTCTTGCCGACAACCCAGCGACGGGCAACGGCCTTCTGGGTGACGTTGCCAGCGCCCAGGAAGGAGAGAATCATGATGAGCAGAACGGTGATCTCCGCGCAGACCAGGATGATGTCGACGACGTGGATGATCTCGTGGATCTCCTCGATTTGAGCGAGGAAGAACACGGTCGGCTCAGCGAAGATGCCCAGCGACAGCGCGATAGCGGCGCAAGCGGTGGACAGTGCCGAAATGGTGAACAGCACGGGCAGAGCCGGGGTCGCCCAGAAAGAGTGAGCCTTCAGGGTCGAGAGCATGACGCCCGTGTACACCATAATGCCGAAGCCAGCGATGCCGGCGATCGTGGCGAACACCGGGGTACCGCCACCGAACACAGAGGCGATAGCGCCGAGGAAGCCCCAATCAAGCGGCAGCACATCCAGATAGCCAAGCAGCCAGAAGATGTCGCCGAACATGGCGATGACCAGGAGCGTTGCGCCCCACTTGATGATAGCCGTCGCCGTTGTCCACACTCGCCAGAACACAAGCGGCTGACCGAGCTCGAACACGAGGAAGAAACAGCCGATAGCGAGCGCTGCGAGCGCGAAGAACATCGGCACGAAGAAGAGCGCACCCGTGCCAGGGTTGACGATAAGGCTCATGATAGCCGTGAGGCACATGATGCCGCCGCCGAGGCCACCCAAGAACAGGTAGATGACAATCGGCGCTTCCCAATAATGATGCTTCATTATCGCTGACCTCCCAAATCCGGAATGTAGTAGACCTGAGGCTCCGTGCCATGCTCGGTGAACAGGCGCTCGGTATGGAGCGAGTTGACGAGCTTCGACACTTCGCTGTTGGGATCATCCAGGTCGCCGAAGATACGGGCCTTCTGGTGGCACGTCTGCACGCAGTACGGCATCGAGCCGGGCTCTTCCGCACGGCGGTCCTTGCAGAAGGTGCACTTGCGCACGAAGCGGTGCAGGCGCGGGCCGAGCACCGAGGCGTCGCGCATGCCGTAGGGGCAGGCGTTAACGCACACCTTGCAGGCCATGCACTTCTTGGAGTCGATCCACACGACGCCGTCGTCGTCCTGCTGGGACGCGCCGGTCGGGCAGCAGGGAACGCACTCGGGGTTGGCGCAGTGCATGCACAGCGTCGGGGTGTAGGTGCGATGGACGTGGGGCCATTTGCCCTGAGCGCCCTCGGTCACCACGGGGTTGTAGATGATATCGAGCGGCAGGTCGTTCCACGTACGGCAGGCAACCGTGCAGGAGTGACAGCCGATGCAACGACGCTGGTCGATGACCATAGCATAACGAGTCATTATCTATCCTTTCCTACTCGATAGCCTGATTATTCCTCGATGGCTTCGTAGCTCATCGTGTAACGCTTGCCCGTTTCCTCGTCGATGAGGCCGTTGGTGGTGGGGTCGTAGGCCCAGCCATAGTAGGCGTCATGGTAGACGTTGGTCGCGGGGTCGATCAGCCAACCGCTTTCAGGGTTGTAGATGTAGGGCTTGTCGCCGAGGCGAGCGTAACCCTTCTCACGATCCCAGGTGAGCTGCTCGGGCACGGCGTAGGGAGCATCCTGGCCCGGGTACAGACGGATGCCCGCGAGCTCAGCGATCTCCTCGCGCTCCATCGTGTACTTCTTGCCGGTGGCCTTGTCCGTAAGGCAGTTCTCAGCGGCAACGTAGTACCAACCGGTGTGGGCATCGACGTACTCGTTGGTCTTCGGGTCGATCAGCCAGCCGGAATCGTCCAGACGGAACTGGGTGGAATCCTGATAGACCGCATCGTTTTGCCACTGCCAGCTAAAGCCCTCGGGGATTTCCTTCGTGCAGGCAGGAGCCTCGAAGGGAAGCTTCTCCCAGCGAAGCACGCGGTGCTTGAGATCCTCGGGGTCGGTGGAGATGCCCGGCGTCTTCGCGCAACCGGGGATGGACCAGGTCTTGTCCTTGGCGTTCCACTCGTGGTCGGCCTCGGTGCACTTGTAGACCTTGCACATCAGGCCGCGGTTTGCCCAGGAACCGCCCATCGGGTCGCAATCCCACTCGTCGACAGAAGTGAGGACGTTGGTGTTGGACTCGAGGCAGCCGAACGGGTTGTCCAGGTCGATGTTGGTGTCGCGCTCGGGGAACCACCAGCCGCGCGGGACGAACACGACGCGAGGATCGACCTCGGGCTCGACGTTCGCGCGCATCTTGATGCGGCCGCGCTGGGTCTCGATCCAGCACCAGTCGCCGTACTCGATGCCGAGCTTCTCAGCGAGCTCGGGGTTGATCGAGAAGTACGGGTCGGGGTACAGGTAGCGCATGCCCGGCATCTGGAAGTGCTCGGAGTGGTGATACGGCATGAAGCCGCCGCCCGTGGTGAGCACGATCGGGTACTCTTCGGCGAGCTCGGGGTTGTCCACCTCGTTCTCGGCGCAGGGCAGGTAGGTCGGCATGCCAGGATAGCCCAGCTCGCGCAGGATCGTGGAGTTGCACTCAATCTTGCCGGTCGGCGTCCAGAAGCCACCGCGCGTGACGTACTTGTTCTGGTGCAGCGGCGGATAGTACATGCGGATGTTGTTGACGAAGTCGTTCCAGTCGGCGCAGGGAAGGCCCAGAGGCGCGATGATGTAGGAGTAGACTTCCTCTTCAGTCTCCCACGGCCAGTTTGCGGGATCCTGTCCGCAGGCCAGGCCGAGCATGCGCCAGAAGGACATGTCGGTGTGACGGTCGAACTTCGGCTGGATAGCGCGGCGGCCACCCATGACGGAGTCGGTTGCGCCGTAGTGCGTGACGATGGTCGGACGCTCAAGAGCGCCGGCGGCCGGGAACACGTAGTCGGAGAAGAGCGCTGCCGGGGTCATCCAGTAATCGACGGTGACCAGGAACTCGACCTTCTTCAGGGCGGCGAGCGTCATCTTGGAGTCGCCGTAGGAGTTCACCGGGTTGGTCGCGTTGCAGATGAGAGCGCGGATCTGATAGGGCTCGCCGGTGAGGATCGCCTTGAACACGCTCGGGCCGTGAGCCTCGCAGAACCACTCTGCGGGAAGCGTCTTGCCCCAGGTGCGCTTGGCGTTGTTGGAGATGAGCGTGTAGCCGGGCCAAGAGGTCAGCTTGAACTTGTCAGAACCGATCTGCTTCGCCTTCTGCTCCTCGGGAAGCAGCTCGTTGAGCTCGAGCTCTTCGTCGGTGATGAAGTTGAGAGCAGGGCCGGGCATACCGTCGCCGCCGGGAACCTCGAGGTTGCCGGTGATGGCGCGCATAAGCTGGCGAGCCTGAGAGCCGGTCGCGGACGCAGGTCCGAACTGGTCCCAAGAGCAGCCCCACTGGATGCAGCCGGGCTTGGTGGTCGCGTACATGCGAGCAGCCTTGCGGATGTCCTCCGGGTCGAGCCAGGTGATGGGGGCAGCCCATTCCGGCGTGTACGGAGCCATGTGCTCACGCAGCTCCTCGAAGCCGTCGCACCACTGGTCGACGAACTCGAAGTCATAGAGGAACTCGTTGATGATGACGTTGAGCATCGCGAGCGAGAGCGCGGTGTCCGAGCCCGGTCGCAGCGGCAGCCACAGGTCTGCCTTGCAGGCGGTTTCGGAGAAACGCGGATCGACGTAGATGATCTTCATGCCCGCGAGCTGAAGGTCAGTGTAGCCGTGCATGGAGGGCAGCGAAGACGCAGCCGGGTTCATGCCCCAAAGGATCAGGCACTTCGCAGCGCCCAGGTCGGTCTCGAACGGAGACCAGCCGGCGACGACCGTCTCGGCCATGAACGTCGGAATCCAGCACAGAAGCGCGTTATGGAAGCCGTTCGGCGTGCCGAACTGGTTCAGGAAGCGACGACGCGCCCAGTCGTCGGTACGGGTCGTACCACCCGCGGAGGCAACCGCCTCAGCGCCCGACTCTGCCTTGATCTGGTTGAGTCGCTCGGCAACCTCTTTGATTGCCTGGTCGTACGGGATCTGCTCCCACTTGTTCTCGCCCTTTTCGCCAGCGCGCTTGAGCGCATGGTTGATGCGGGCGGGATGGTTGACGTGCAAAAGCGCGCTCGTACCGCGGCAGCACAGACCACCCTGGTTGTTGTAATCGGGATCGCCTTCGATCTTGATTACGTCGCCGTCCTTGACATAGGCAAGGACACCGCAGTTGGCATGGCAGAAATAGCACTGCGTTCTGATGCGCTCGACGCCTTCGGCGAGTTCGCCGTTCTCGTCGTAAATGCTGACCTTATCAGCCATCTACCTTCCCCTCTTCTTCTCGTCCTACAGACACCTACTATTCGGTTCGTCGGGTTTTGCGACCTGCGCATTGTCCGAAAACGCATAGTACGCCCCGACGCGTTGACAGCGGTAGTGTACGGAAGAGCCCTTCTGCAAGCATCGCCCCGCCAGTCTGAATTCCCCCGACGGATAAACCTTTCAGTATGAGCCAGGAATAAGCCTTCCTTTATGCCACCACTCGCCGATTTCGCGGCACCGAACGCGAAAAAACACAGGTATAGACCCGTGGCTTGACGCGAACGACTATTCGACCGAATCTTCGTTAGGGATTATAGCTATTGCCTACGGACTGCCGCGATACTTCGTCCCCCCAAAGGGGCTGCTTTGCATGGCGAGCGGGGTATAATCGGCGGCGTATGGCGCAACGAGAAAGAGACCCTTATGAAAAAGCACACTTTCACCTTTATGGGCACGGGCGCGGGCTGCGGCGTGCCCTCGTTTTTCTGCGATTGCCCCGCATGCGAGGAGGCGCGGGCGAATCCGCGCGCGAGGCGCGGAGATTGCGGGACTATGATCCGCGGCGAGAAGACGCTTTTCATCGACACGCCCCCCGACCTGCGCCATCAGTGCATTCGCGAGAACGTGCGGCGCATTGACGAGGTCTTGTACACCCATTGCCACTCCGACCATGTGGGAGGGCTTTTGGAACTCGAGTACCTCGTGCAGCTGAAGCAGAAAGAGGCGCTCCCCATCTACGGCAGCGCCGAGACGCTCGCGGGCATCGCGCAGGAGTTCCACTACATGACCTATGCGCTCGACATGCGCGAGATTGCGCCGATGGACACGGTTGAATTCGACGGCGTGAAATACACGGCGCTCCCCTGCACCCACGCTGCGGGCACCTACGGTTATCTCATCGAGACCGACGGCACGCGCATGCTCTACGCCTCCGACACCGGGAAGCTGCCGCCCGAGACCTACGAGCGCCTGCAGGATATCGACATCCTCGCGATGGACGCGACCTTCTGGAAGAACAACTGGTCCCCCGCCGCGCACCACAGCGTGCAGGAATGCATCGAGGAAGGGCTTTCGCTGAATGCGGGCAAGATCTACCTCACGCACCTGTGCATGCACTACGACGAGCCGATCACGCTCGTGGAGCTAGAGGAATTCCTCGCGCAGTACGAAGGCCGCGTCGAGGCCGCCCACGACGGGCTCACGTTTGAGATTTAGTGCTTGACCACTAATAGATGGCGTCCTATACTATAGGAGGTCTGAAACACAAAGAGCCGAGGATGCCGCCACATCCTCGGCTCTTTCATTATGGGACGAGTGCTTCTACCCGCGGACTTCGGCACCTGTCGCCGAGCACACCTTCTTCACCATGCGCTCGTGCGCCTTCTCCGCCTCGTCGCTCGTGAGCGTGCGATCGACAGCGCGATAGGTAAGCGCGTACGCCATCGACTTCTTGCCGGCGCCGAGGCGCTTCTCGTCACGGTAAACGTCGAACAAGCGCACGTCTTCCAAAAGCTTTCCGCCGGCAGACGTCATGCACTGGACGAGACGCTCGTGGGTGACGTCCTCGTCGACGACGAACGCGATGTCCATCGACACTGCGGGGAACGTGGGCACGTCGACGTAGTCGCGCGCAGGACGCGCCGCACGCTCGAGCGCCTCGAGATCGAGCTCGAAGGCGACGACGGGCGCCGCCGCGTCGTAGGCAGCCACGGCGAGCGGATGGAGCTCGCCCACCCAGCCAAGCGACGTGCCGCCCGAGAGCATCTCGGCTGCGCGACCGGGCTGCAGCTGCGGCGCCTCGTCGGCGGTGAGCGCCCTGAAACGCACCTTGGGAAGCGCAAGCTCACGCGCGAGGTTCTCGAGCACGCCCTTGCCGTCGAAGAAATCGTAGGGAGCGGGCGACTCGTTCCAGCCGGCGTCGCGCACGGCACCAGCCAAAACGCCGGCGAGCTTCTCGCGCTCCTTGGGCTTCTTCTTGCCCTCGTGGGCGAAGAACACGCGGCCCATCTCGTAGAGCTGGATGTTCTTCACGCCGCGGTTCTGGTTGTGAGCGATGGAGCGCAGGAGACCGGGAATGATGCTTTGGCGCATGACCGACTGCTCGGCGTTCATCGGGTTCAGAAGCTCGACGGCCTGGCCTAAGCCCTCAAGCGGCAGGCGCAAACGCTCGATTTCGCTCGGCTCGGCGAACGAGTAGGTCATCGTCTCGTTCATGCCGCAGGCGCGCAGCGTGTCGTTGACCTTGTTCTTCACGTGCTGCTCGTGGCTTACCGTGCCGAAGCGGCCGCGACCGCCGGGAAGCGTGGCCTCGATCTGATCCATGCCGTACAGGCGCAGCACTTCCTCGTAGAGGTCGATCTCACGCGGCAGGTCGGGGCGGAACGTCGGCGACGTGACCGCGAGCGTGTCGGCATCCGCGCCGTCTTCCACTTTGCAGCCCAGACGCCCAAGGATCTCCACGATGAAATCGCGGGAGATGTTCGCACCCATCATCGCGTTGAAGCGCGGGATGCGGAAGGTGAGGTGAGCCTCTTCGGAGACGTTCGGCCACTCGTCCACGATGCCCGCACCGCCGCCGACAGAGCCCGACACCTGGCCGCCGGCGACTTCCACGATGAGCGCCGCTGCGGCAGCAGAACGCTCGTCGATACCGTGATCGTCCACGCCGCGCTCGTAGCGCATGGAGCTCTCGGAGATGAGGCCCAGGTTGCGCGAGGTGCGCGAGGTACGGCCCGGCTCGAAGGTCGCCGTCTCGAGCAGGATGTCGGTGGTCTCCTCGGTGACCTCGGTGTCGAGGCCGCCCATGACGCCCGCGAGCGCCACAGGGCCAAGCTCGGGCGTGGCGATGACGGTCATGTCGGAAGTAAGCATGCGCTCCACTTCGTCGAGCGTGGTAAACTTCGCGCCGTCCTCAGCCTCGCGAATCACCACATGGGCGCGCCCATCTGCGCCTTTCAGCTTGTTCAAGTCGAAAGCGTGCAGCGGCTGGCCGAACAGGAACAGGATGTAGTTCGTCACGTCGACGATGTTGTTGATGGAACGCTGCCCGATAGCAGCGAGGCGCTCGACCATCCAGTCAGGCGACGGGCCCACCTTCACGCCGCGGATGACGCGGGCAGAATAGCGCGGGCAGCGCACGGAGTCCTCGATATTCACGGCGACGTCGTCGATACCGTCGTCGACAAGCTCGAGCTTCGCGGCCATCTCGTCGAGCGGGTTTTTCCAATCGCGGCGATACATTGCACCCATCTCGCGCGCGAGCCCCACGATCGAAAGGCTGTCGGGACGATTCGGCGTGATCTCCAAATCGAGCACCGTGTCGGTCAGCTTCAGGTAGTCGGCGATGGGAGTGCCCACCGGGGCGTCGTCGGGGAGGACCCAGATGCCCTCGTGGTCAGAGCCCAGCCCCAGCTCACGTCGCGAGCAGCACATGCCCGCGCTCGCCACGCCGCGCAGCTTCGACTTCTTGATCTTGAAGTCGCCGGGGAGCACAGCCCCCACGGTCGCGACGGGAAGCTTGATACCCGCCTTGATGTTCGGTGCACCGCACACGATTTGCACAGGCTCGCCCGCGCCCGTGTTCACCGCGACCACGTGCATGTGATCGGAATCGGGATGCGGCTCGCAGGTCTCAACGTAGCCCACGACCACGCCGTCGAACGTGGCGCCGAGCACCTCGACGCCTTCGACGCCCGTACCCGTAAGGTCGAGCTTGTCGCAGAGCGCCTTAGTGTCAGTCGGCACCTCCACGTATTCGTTAAGCCATTTCAGCGATACTTTCATGACTCTCTCTTTCTTGCAATTTGCCTTGTAGCGTTTGAGCTCGGCAGGCGTGCGCCACGCGCAGTTCCGCACGAGCCGAACAGCCCAGTGGGCTGTTCGTGCGAGTCAGGACTGTTTGAGCATGGCGTACGTCGGCCGAGCTCAAACGCGGTCCTGCATTTAGAACTGGCGAAGGAAGCGCATGTCGCCTTCGAGGAGCATGCGCAGGTCGGGCACGTTGTACTTCAGGCA
This sequence comes from uncultured Ellagibacter sp., assembly GCF_934617235.1. Lineage (GTDB taxonomy): Bacteria > Actinomycetota > Coriobacteriia > Coriobacteriales > Eggerthellaceae > Ellagibacter. The sequence goes on from NZ_CAKTTZ010000006.1 coordinate 65,949, forward strand.
CGCCACGCGCTCGACACCGACGCCGAACGCAAAGCCGGAGTATTCCTCCGGATCGATGCCCGACATGGTGAGCACGTTCGGATCGACCATGCCGCAGCCGAGGATTTCCAGCCAGCCCGTGCCCTTGCACATACGGCAGCGCTCGCCGTCATGCAGGTGCCCCGTGCCGCCGCACACGCCACAGGAGACGTCGGCCTCGGCGGAGGGCTCGGTGAACGGGAAGTAGTGTGCGCGGAAGCGAGTCTTGCGATCGGGCCCGAACATCTGCTTGCAGAAGTAGTCGAGCGTGCCCTTAAGGTCGCCGAACGAGATCCCCTTGTCGATGACCAGGCCCTCGATCTGGGTGAACTGCGGGAGATGCGAAGGGTCAGCCACGTCGCGGCGATACACCTTGCCGGGAGCGATGATGTAGATCGGCGGCTTTTGATCCTCCATCACGTGCACCTGCACACCGGAGGTCTGCGTGCGCAGAAGCACGTCGGACTCGCCGCGCACAGACGACGCCTCGCCCGAAAGGTCGCGCACGTAGAACGTGTCCTGCATCGAGCGGGACGGATGGTCCTTCGGGGCGTTCAGCGCCTCGAAGTTGTAGTAGTCGGTCTCGACCTCGGGGCCGTGGACGACGGTGTAGCCCAGGCCGAGGAAGATCTCCGACACCTCGTCGGTGATCGCGTTGATCAGATGGCGCGTGCCCATCTGCTGCGCGCGACCGGGGAGCGTGACATCGACGGCGCTTGCGTCGATTGCGGCCTCCAACTCGGCAGCTGCGAGCTTCTTCTTGCGGGCTTCGAGAGCCTCTTCCACCACATTGCGCACCTCGTTGACCGTCTTGCCGACGACGGCGCGCTCCTCCTTCGCGACTTTGCCCATGCCGCGCAGGTAGCCCGTGAGCGTACCCGCCTTGCCGAGCACCGCCACGCGCACGCTCTCGAGCGCCGCCGACGTGTCGGCTTCCGCGATGCGCGCAAGGGTTTGCTCACGCAGTTGCGCGAGCTCGTCCGTGATCGCCATAATCACCTTCACCTCTCATATCGAGCGCCCCACCTGGCCCAAAGGGCGCTCCGCCAATAAAAAAGGGCTTGCCATCTCGCCCTGGAAGACGCCCGCCTTCGCGTTCGCCTTCATTTCCAAGGACGAGAGACAAGCCCTCGCGGTACCACCCTGGTTGACACCTTCCCGAAACGCCGCCGAAAACGCGATGCCACGTGAAAGATATCCACTCGTTTCGCCCGATAACGGCGGCGAACCGTCGTGCCCTACTTCGTTCGTCTCGCGGGATGACCCCGCGTCCGTGTTCAGGCGCGCTGCTCGGAAGGGAATCGCACGCCGCATCGCTTGGGGCCTTTCAGCCGATGAACCCCATCTCTGGAAGCTTCGCCGTACGTGCGCTGTCTTCGTCATCGCATGTGGAAGAGAGTATAGCGCAAGGATCGCCCGTCATGGGGAAAATCCACAACGCAGGATGCGGGGACGGGTTCGCCAAGGGACGAGCGGAGCAGTTGCCGAGCGGCCCGGCAAAAGGAAAAGCGCGATAGCCGCCGGAAGCAACATACCCCCATGCAGGAGAACCGAGGCCAACATAAAGGGGGATTCGCCGACTCGAAAAGCCGCTGAAACAGGCACATGCTACCATGGGCTCCTATCCGATTGCTCGGGAAGGAGCCCTTTTCATGTGCGATGCGCCCTCATGCGATTCTGTTGCCCCGCGGGAGAGTGAGCCTGATAGCGCGAGGGAGGATGCGCCCGCTGGCGTATGTGCGCCCGAAAGCCCGCATGCCTCCGCTGCTGGTTGCACGTCTGCAGACTCGCAGCTGCGCATCCGCCTGGCATCGGCCGACGACGCGGACGGCATCCGGGCGGTGTACGCTCCTTTCATCGACACGCCCGTGACCTTCGAAGAGGAAGTGCCCTCGCGCGAGGCATACCGCGAGCGCATCGCGCGCATCTGCGAAAAGCACCCTTGCCTCGTGGCGGAAGCAGGCGGGCGCATCGTCGGGTTCGCCTATGCCCACGAGCTGCGCGAACGCGTCGCCTTCCAGTGGAACGCCGAGCTTTCCGTCTATCTTGCGCCCGCTGCGCAGGGCCGTGGCGCAGGGCGTCGCCTGTACGCCGCGCTCATCGAGCTTCTGCGCCTTATGGGTGTGAAGGCGGTCTACGGCGTGGTGACCTCCCCCAATGCTGCGAGCGAGCGCTTGCACCGCACGTTCGGGTTCGCGCTCATGGGAGTGCAGCCGCACGCGGGCTTCACCTGCGGCGCTTGGCACGACGTCACCTGGTACGTGCGCGAAATCGCCCCCTTCGAGGACGCACCCGCGCCGCCCGCTCCCTTCCCCACGTACGCAAGCGCGCACCCCGCCCAAATAAGCGAGGTCATCGCGCAAGCGAACGAGAGTCTGCGCTTGTAGCGAACTCGGGAAGAGCGGCACAGACCCGCAGTTGAAACCCGCGCCGCGGCCTTTCCCCGCACGCAGCTCGCATAAAAAAGCGCGGGTGCAAGCCTCGCAGCCCGCACCCGCGCTTGATTGCACGCGCGCCTCTTTCAGAAAGCGCCTATCCCTCAGCCGCAGCTCCGGTGATGCGCGCCTCGGGGTTCGCGAACATCTCGCGATCGAGCGTCTTGTTCACATTCGCCGACGTAACGCCCGCAACCATGGAGTCGCTCACGTTGAGTGCGGTGCGGCCCATGTCGATGAGCGGCTCGACCGAAGCCATAAGGCCCACGATCTCGATCGGCAGCCCCATGGTACCGAGCACGATAAGGCTCGCGAATGTGGCGCCGCCGCCGACGCCCGCCACGCCGAACGAGCTGATCACGATGATGGCGATCAGCATGATCACCCACGTCGGGTCGAACACGTTGATGCCGACCGTCGGCGCAATGAGCGTCGCCATCATGGCCGGGTAGATGCCCGCACAGCCGTTCTGGCCAATTGACATGCCGAAACTCGCCGCAAAGTTCGCCGTCGCCTCGTCAACGCCAAGCGCCTTCGACTGCGTCTCGATGTTCATGGGCAGAGCACCCGCGCTCGTGCGCGACACGAACGCGAACGACAGCACGGGGAACGCCTTCTTCAGGTACGTGACGGGGTTCACGCGATTCGCCGCGAGGATGATCAGGTGCACGACGAACATCGCAATGATGGCCACATACGAGAAGATGATGAACTTGCCCAAATCGACGATAGCCGCGAAATCGCTCGTGGCCATGACGTTTGCGATGAGCGCCATGACGCCGTAGGGGGTGAGCCCGATGACCATCTTCACGATGCACATGACGATGCCGTAGAGGCTGTCGATGATGCGGCGGAAGAGATCGGCCTGCTCAGAGTCGCGATCGCGAAGCTTCAGGTAAGCCATGCCCACGATAGCCGAGAAGATGACGACGGCGATGGTCGACGTCGAGCGCGTGCCGGCAAGGTCGGAGAAGACGTTTGTCGGGATGAACGACAGGATGGTCTGAGGAATCGTGGTGTCTGCCACCTTGTCGGAGCGCGTCTGCAGCGCGTCCATCTTCGACGCATCGACCGTGCCCTGCGTGAAGTCGGCGCCCGCCAGCCCCGAGAAGGCGATGGTCGCCCAGCCGAACACAGCGGCGATAGCCACCGTGCCCAGCAAAACTACGAGCACCGAGATACCGATCTTGCCCAGGTTCTCCGTCGCCTCCGTTCGCGTGAACGCACCGACGATCGCCACGAAGATAAGCGGCATCACGAGCATCTTGAGCAAGCTGATGTAGCCCGTGCCCACAAGCGACATCCAGTCGAGTGCGCACTTCGCGGCATCCGACCCGCGGCCCAAGGCCAATTGCATAGCCACGCCCAACACGATGCCCATGCCAAGCGCCGAGAACACGCGGACCGTAAACGACAGCCCCTTGCTCTTCATGAACTTCAACGCCACAAGTAATGCGGCGAAGACGATTAGAACGACGGCAACCGCCGCCCCCACCTCGAATGACATTGTCTACTCCTTCAACGCCTTATTTCCTACTGAACAGGTGGTTATTATCGCGCTTCATTCCTACAGTTTCAATAGGAAATCTAGGAAATCGGATTATGATGCCAATAAGTGGACAGGATGCGGGCAGCAGCTCCGCGATAATTGGAAGGATGGCATGAAAAGAATAGCGTGGATGAGAACGCAAGCCCCCGAACACGGGTTACAGCCGCACACAGATTGCCCGTTTCGGGAGAAAGAATCAGAGGCGCGAGCCTAAAAAGCTTGTCGAGCCCGTTTCTCCAAGCGCGAAAAGCGGGCTTGAAAATGAGCCCGAATCGCAGGCGCGGCCATCGTCGCAGATCACCTTTGTGACGCTTGCATTCTCGATCTTCACGGGATCGTTCACGCGCGCGGGATCGAGCAGGTACATGGTCGAGCGGATGACGAACGAGTGCGTCACCACGAGCACGTTGCCGCCGCCCGAGAGCGCCACCTTGCGCGCCACATCGCGATAGAAATCGCCGAGCCGCGCCGCAATTTGCTCCCAGCCTTCCGCTTTGCCGGAAGCATCCCAGCGTTTGATGGCATCGGCAGTTTCCGGAAGACGGATATTGAGCTCCTCGAAGGGCATGTCGCACCCAAACCCCTCGTTGAGCACGTCGCGCATGAGCGTGCCAGGGCGCGCCTCCAGGTTGCCGTAGCACCATTCGCGAATGCGAGAATCCGACATGCGAGAAGGAAGGGCCAGCTCAGGCGCCACCTCACTACGCGCCGAGAACAGCTCGTCCATCGTCTGCACGGCACGCCCCAAATCACTCGAGTAAGCCGCCGCGAATTCGACGCCCGCACGGGCAAGACCGCGTCCGCAAGCGCGCGCGTCGCGAACGCCCGCCTCGGTCAAAGGGGCATCGCACCAGCCCTGGACCAGGTGCCTTAGGTTGTATTCCGTCTGCCCATGACGAACGACGTAGAAGGTGACGGGGGCGCTCTCGCTTGGGGAAGGCGCAGCGGCAGGTGTCGCTTCGCCCAGCGGAACCGCAAAACGCCCATCGGCTGCGGACGCAGTCGAATTGCCAAGAACCCGCGCGCCGTTTTCCCCGCGCACCATGTTGGAATCAATCATTTCGGTCCCTATAGAATACGGTAGCTCACCGTGCGAAGGCCCCAGTCGTCGCAGGAGGAATACCCGAAGGCCTTCCATACGCCGGGCTGCAAATCGAGTGAGCGGCTGCCGCCGCCCATGCCGCCGCAGTCGTTGATGACGGCGTACACCGTCATGCCGTCGTAGGAGATTTGCACCGTGCGCCCGAAATAGCTGCTGAAGTTCGGCCACGCCATCGGGATCGCCACGCCCATCGAGTAGTCATCGCACACATCGCCTGTCGCCGTCGTGCCGGGGTTGGGGGTATACGGGTCGGTCGAACCACCGTATGCCGAGGCCACACCCGTCTTCCAACCAGCGTTGGAATCGGGAACCGGCTCGGGGTTGGGCTCTACCGGCGTCGAGTCGGGCACGACCTCCTGGCGATCCGTGGTGTTCGCCTTGTCGGATACCTGCGTGGACGATCCGCCTGCGTTCTGGTCGGAGGAGCCGGAATCCGACATGTTCGCCGCCTGCGCCTGGAGTGCGGCAAGGCGATCGGCCTCCGCATCCCTGGCGTTTTGCAGCTGAGACTGCGCCTGCGTGACGACGGCCTCCGCTTCCTGCTTCGTCTTTTCAAGCTCGCCTAAAGCGCGCGTCTGCGAGTCCTTCTGAGCGTTCAGCTCGGCGGTGATACCCTCGAGCGTGGCAACGCGATCTTTCTGCGCCTCCACCTCGTCGGCCTGCGCCTGGAGAATCGAGCCCGCATACACCACGTTGCGCGTCAGCTCGTCGAACGACGCCGACCCCAAGATCAGCATGAGCATCGACCCCGCCGAAGGCGATCGGTACTCGTTGCGAGCAGCGCTGCACAGCGTTTCGCGGCCCGAGATCACCGCCTGCTGCGCCTTAAGTGCGTCGGCGGCGGTCGCGTCGATCTGCCCCTGAATCGAGGTGAGCTCGGCGTTGATCTTGTCGTATTCTTCGGAGATGGTCTTCATCTGCGCCTCAGCGGCGTCGAGCGCCGTCTGGGCATCGGAGATGTCATCGGCAAACGCAGGCGCGGGGATAAGGGACACGGCGAGAAGGACGCTCATAGCCATCGCACACATCGCTAAGACTAAGCGTTTCACCTGTTCACATGCACTGAAGTGCGTTCCCACCAATTTCCTTCCAACGGCCAATAAAATGAGTGCGGCAGTGCGCCACCACACTAAAAACGTCCCCTCGGGGACGCTTTGTGAAGTTCAGTATGACCAAAGAGCCCCCATGTGGCAAGTAAAACAGCGCAAACAACATGAGCGCCCCGCAAGCCGAGAGGCCAGCAGGGCGCCCAGAATGCGCAATACCTTTTCCCGCTAGATCAGCGAGCCACCGCAGCTCGAGCCGGCACCGGCGGCGCAGCTGTAGCACACCGGGTTCGTGCGAACCTCGCGCGGGGGAAGCGGCGCATCCACGATGTCGGCAATCGTCGCGTCGCGCCCGTCGAGCTGGATGGGCATCTCGAGCACATGGTTGCACTCGCAGTCGTACAAGCGGCCGTCAATGTCGACATTCACCTGGTCGCGGCACATGATTTTGCCCACAGCAAACGCGTTGAAGTTGTCGTGGAGCAGCTTCAGGTATTCGTCGGTAAGCCCCGCGTCCGCCAGATCCATCGCAAAACGGCCAAGCGGGAAGTTGTTGAAAGCATACAGCTCGTTGAAGTCGATGCCCTGCTGCTCGGTCAGCTTCACACGATAGGCGTCGGCCAAAAGCTCTTGCGGCGGTGGCAGGAACGGGCCCGCCACGTTGTAGACGATCTCCAGTTCGGGGCCGCCCTCGCGCCCATACCCTCGCTCGTTAAGCTTGCGAATGTTCGCGACCGCGCGCTTGAAGACGCCTTGCCCGCGCTGGTTGTCGGCATTTTCGGCGTCGAAATACGGGAGCGACACGCACACATCAGCCCCCACCTCGGCAAACACGTCGAGGAAATGCTCGTATTCCGGCTTCTCCTCGAGCGTCAGATTCGTACGGACGATCACCTTCTCAGCGAGCTTGGCGCCTTCGCGCAAGAACCACTCGCAGTCGGGGTGCAGCTCGGGCGAGCCACCCGTCACGTCAAGCGTCTTGTAGCCGCCTGTCTTGAAGGCGGCGAGAATCTGCTCCATCGTCTCGCGCGACATGACCTCAGTGTTCTTCGGGCCGCACTCCAGGAAGCAATGGCGGCACGCGAGGTTGCACGCGTAAGTAATGTTCACCTGCATCGTCGCGGGCTGTTCGTTCGCCTGCAGGATATCGGGCAGGTTCACGCGGTCGTAGAACGAGGGAATGCCGCAGCGCTCGCACGCCTCGTTCAAATAGCCGAGGTCGGCCTTGCACTTGCCGCGACGCATCTCGAGCGCCTGCTGAGCGCGAGCAAGGTCGAACCCACCGCGATGCGCACCGCGAGGCGACACCTCGAAGTACTTCCCGTAGCGCGACTGCTCGAGCATGGCTGCCAAATTCCCGCTCACGGCGTACTCGCGCCCCTTGATCAGGCGCAGCTCCTCGGTCAGGTCGAAGTAGCGCGGCATCTCGGGCATCCCGCCCAGATAACGCGCGACCTGGCCGTAGTTTTCCTCGGCGTCTTCCAAGCCCTCCACTTTGATGGCGCGTACCGTGCGCGAGGTGAAGGACGTGAACCCGAGCTTCGTCTCGAGCGCCAGGTCAGAAACATGGATATCCTCCACCGCCGTGCACACGTAGCTTTTCCAGCCGTGCTTTGCCAACATGCGGCGGAAGTCGTCGATATACATCGCGCCGCCCAAGCATTCGCCGCGGAGCACCGGGTCGGCGCGCAGCTCGTCGGACATGCGGCGATCGCAGAACACGTCGGAGAAGTAAAGCTCACCGCCTGGCTTCAGCACGCGGTAAATCTCGGAGAACACCTGGTCTTTAAACGGCGTCAGGTTGATTACACAGTTGGAAACAACCAGGTCAACCGTGCCATCCTCGATGCCAAGCTCTTCCAAGTCCTCGATGAAGCCCGCCTTGAACTCCACATTAGAATGTTCGAACCCGAACTTTTCCGCCTGTTCGTCTTGGTACTTCTGCGCGACGGCAAGCTGCTCGGGAGTCATGTCGACGCCGATGACGCGCCCGGTCGGCCCCACAAGCTTCGAGAGCACGTACACGTCGCGCCCCGTGCCGCAGCCCAAATCGACTACCGTCGCGCCTGCAAGCGCCGGCGGAATCGGAGAGCCGCACCCATAGAAGCGCTCGACGATCTCGTCGGCGATGTCGGGCATCACGTCGAGCACGTACTTCGGCGGGCGCTCGGTCGCGCAGCAGCATGCGTTGGTCTTCAAGTCGTCGGAGCCGCCCAACGTCTTGCCGTAGTACTCGCGCACCTGAGCGCGAATGTCGTTCTTCTCGTCTGTCATTGTTCCCCTCTAGAAAAGCAATATCACAGGAAGCATTTAGTTTTATAGAGAGATAAGCCACGCCCCAAGCGGAAACGCCGGCGGCGTTCACAAAGCGAGTTCCGCACGAGCCGAACAGCCCAGTGGGCTGTTCGCGCGAGCAGGACTGCCGAGCGACTGAACGTTGCCAGCGTTTCCGCGCAATCTGGGATGGATTATCTTCCCTCGTCCGCCATGCCGAAGCACTCGGTGAAGAACACCTGGCAGTCAAGGTCGTACTTGTCGCACACCTCGTCGAGCGCGTCGTCCATGAGGCGGGCGAGCGGACGCGACTCGCAGACGGCGCGAGCGTTGATGATCATGCGCATGTTCTTGTGGTCGCGCAGGAATTCCTGAGCGTATTCGGTGTCGTAGTCCACGCCGATGAGCGACGCCTTGTTGAAGTCGCCGTTGCCCGAAGTCGCAAAGGTCTTCAGGTGCGGCACGTTCCGCTTGCGCTCGATGAGCCCCATGCGGATGCCCTCGATCAGATCGTCGACCACCGCATTGCAATCGATCTTGGAGCCGTCCTTCGTCTTCAGGTACAGACGGCGGTTGTACCAAGTGAGCTTCGCTTCCGCCTCGGCGAATTCCTGATTGTTGCGCACCGAGAAATTCTTGAGTGCCGTCTCGTGCGTCGTGAGGTACTCGGCGAGCTCGGGAATGCCAGTCTTGTCCTTGGCTGAAATCTTCATCGCCGGGATGTCGGGGCATGCCTCATGCAAAAAGCCCATGTAGCGCTCAATTGTTGCCTCATCGAGCAGGTCGATTTTGTTGAGCACGATAAGGTCGGCCTCTTCGAGCTGCAGTTTCAGCAGATAGACCAGCTCTTCGGGCAAGTTGATGTCCGCGTGCTCGGGCATGATCATGCGCAGGCGCTCGGGGTCGACCATCACCATGAACGGCGAGAGGGTGAACTCGTCGGCATTGTTGTCGCGCAGCGTGTGATACACGTGGTCAAGCGCGCCGACGCCGCAACCGGGGATGTCGCTCATGACGAACGTGGCGCCTTCCTTGTCGCGCAGACGGCGAATCTGGTCAACCGTGTTGTCCATCTGGTAGCAGATACAGTCGTTGCCGATTTCCGCAACCGTGCAGCCCGACGTCTGCGTAAGGCTCGTGTCCACGAGGTTCGCGCCCAGGTCATTGGCGATAATGGCAGTCTTCCCGATGTTTCGATCCATGTATTCCGCAAGCGCGATCATGGTCGTGGTCTTGCCGGCTCCTAAAAAGCCGCTCACCACCATAAAGCGGATCTTGTCCACGTGAATGCTCCTTCTATCGTGATTGGGGCCGCGTCTTCCCGCGCGGCCCCTGCAAGTCCTTCTATTCTACCAGTATTAGCAGCAGGACACGCGCACCGGCTGGTCGTCTTCGTCAACGACGCCGTCAAAGTCGGGCGCGACCTTGATGATGCGGTCACCATGGGTATCGCCCGCATGGCGCTCGCGGCTGCCCTCGTAGTCGAACACCGCCGCATAACGTCCGCCGAACTCGGGGATGACCAGGCTCGTTACGTTATTGCACACGTGACGCTTCTCCCCCACCCCGAACTTGATGTCCTTGTCGAAGAGGAAGTAGTCGGGGTAATCGGGCAGGCCGCCCTTGTAGGTGACGAACTCGCCGTAGTCCTCGCACACGTCGGATGTGTAGGGGGTGTTCACCAAACGGCAGGTAATCGTCGCGAACGACGTGCCGTCGAACAGCGCAGCCTCCTTCTCAGTCACCGGCGTCTTGTTGGTGATCAGGTAGCGCGGGTCGTTGAAGCCAAGCTGCTGCGCGATGCGACGGAAATCATTGATGTACATGGCACCGCCCAGACGGAGCGCGACGTTGTCGATGTTGTCGGAGGTTTCCCTTTGCATGCGGCGGTCGGCGAACACGTCGGTGAAATACCACTCGCCGCCTTCCCGCAAAATACGCTGCACTTCCGCAATATAGCGCGCTTTATCAGGTGATTCGTTGAACGTGCAGTTCGATATGACCACGTCGACGCTGCCGTCGGGGATAAAAGAGAGGTCCTCTGGGCAGCCCTCGCGGAATTCCACGTTAGGGGCATCGTAGCCGAACTGTTTCATCTCCTTTTCCAGGTACTTCTCGCCGATGCGCATGCGGACGGCGTTCGGCTCGACGCCGATGACCTTGCCCGCAGGCCCTACGAGCTGCGCCGCAAGATAGGTGTCACGGCCCGAGCCGCAGCACAAATCGACCACCGTACAACCCTCGAGAAGCGGAGGCAAGGGCACGCCGAACTCCCGCGACGTGTTCTGAATCTCGCCCGCGATGTTGAACATAAGCTCGCGAGCCTGCCCTGGAATGGTTCCGTTCGCGTCACGCGTGCGGGCGGTCGCCTGCGGGTCACGCGGCTCAGCAGCGGCAATGGCTTCGTAATATGCCTGATAGTTGCCATCTTCGACTTTGCGATAGTATGCCTGGTAGTCCATGCGACCTCCCTGGTCTCTGTCCTTCGAATCAGCAAAGATGCCTGATTCGACTTAATACTAGATGTAGTCTACCACTTCTCACGGGAACCGTACCCGCTCAAACGCTTTTGAGCGGCAAGGGCGGGGCGAATCGACCCCCTTCACACAGCTTATGATAGGATTTCCGCAAACGACAATAAGGAGCACGCCATGTCCACCATCGAAGAAGACCTTCGTTTCCTCATCACCGAGCTGCAAGAAGAACGCACGAACACCGGCGACGAGCTCGCAACCTGCCCCATTCCCGGAACCTTCGGCGAGGCGTGGGACCTTTTCCGCGCGCTGTGCAACACGCGCCTGCCCGAGCACGTGAGCGGCGAGTTCCTCGCCAAGCAGGACAAGCTGCTGCACGCGATCGTCGACGAGGAAGGCATCACCTACGCGGGGCTCATCCCCCCGTGCGAGAACGATCCGCGCTTTGCCGTGTGGCGCGGGGACATCACCACGCTGGCCGCCGATGCCATCGTGAACGCCGCGAATTCCCAGCTCTTGGGATGTTGGGTGCCCGGCCACTACTGCATCGACAACGCCATCCACACGTTCGCGGGCGTGCAGCTGCGCATCGAGTGCGCGGCGATCATGAGGGCGCAGGGCCATGAGGAGCCTACCGGCCAGGCGAAAGTCACCTCGGCCTACAACCTGCCGTCGAGCCTGGTCATCCATACCGTCGGGCCGATCGTGGAAAACGGGAAGCCCACCGAGCAGCACAAGCGGCTCCTTGCCGCAAGCTACAGGAACTGCCTTACCGCGGCGGCGGAGCGACGCTGCAAGTCCATCGCCTTCTGCTGCATCTCCACCGGCGTGTTCGGGTTCCCGCAAGAAGAAGCCGCCCACATTGCCGTCGACACGGTGCGGGCCTGGCTCGACGCCAACCCCGAGGCCGACATGCACGTCATCTTCGACGTCTACACCGAAAAAGACGAGCAGACCTATCGCGCAATCCTCGGCGAATAGGAGCACGACCACGAGTTGGTGGTCAAAAGGAAGAGTTGTGCGCGCATGAGTTCGGACCGAGGAAGGACGCGATTGTTTCCGACCTGGGAAAACGCTGATTCGGGCCGCGCGAGGTTGGGTTGGCGGCGCTGAAACGGCCCGATTTCGGCAACCCAACAGCGCACAACTCGCTCAGTTGACCACGGAGCGGGCGTCTTGCTCCCGCGGCGCCCAGGCGCCCGCTAGTTACAGAGGGGTTGCTATCCAAGAATTCAAGCGACCGCCAGTTGCGGAGGCTTTCCTCGCTTCGGCGACCCGCCAAGCGCCCGCGACACTCTTCCTTGGCACATGCGATTCGCCTGGCTTAGATATTGAAAACCGCGCCGACCAGCGACAGCAAAGCATTCATCTGCTGCTCCTCGGCGTATCCGACATGCTTGCATTTCCTCGCATTCAAATCCACGGCTTTCATTTGCTCCACGCAAGCAAACCCAGAAACATCTTCGCAGTCAATTTTCGAATGCATTGGATACCCGTTGTCCGTTGAGGTAATGGGCGCAACGACCGTCATGGACGACACCCGGTTGAACGCATCGGCGCTCAGCACAATTGCGGGCCGATATTTTGCCGGCTCATGGCCAACATGTGGCTCGAAGTCAACGTACAGCACTTCACCCTGTTCGCAGATCATCGCTACCACATTTCCTTGCCGACGGGTTCGCCCCAAGAGCACTCTTCGCCTCGCGATGCAGGGCCGCGCAAGTCATCAGGAAGAGAATACGCGCCGCTCCAACCCGAAAAGACATCCTCGGCAGTAAGCACTTTGTCCCGCGTATATTTTCGCTTCATAGGGGCAATTTCTATGGCCGAGTTTTTTGCGTTCGGTTTTATGGACACCCTATCGCCTGCGGCAAGCCCCAACATGTCACAAATCTGCTTTGGGATGATAAGGCCTTTGCTGTTGCCCCAGGCCCGAATGGTGGCGAAAGTCATAGCGCCTCCTTTCGTAAGTTATATTTTCGTATAACTATTGTAGCACATCCCCTTGCCGAAACGAAGGCAAAAGCAAGCCCGAAACCGCCGCGATCATCAACGTCGCGCGTTGATTGAACATTACCTAGGGCCCTCTCAAACAAGAACCTCTCTCATCAAGTTCTCATTGACAAGCCCCCCATTACAGTTTGAGGTAAGCCACCGATGAACTTCGGTGGCGAGCATTCGGCGCATTGCCTACGATACGGGCAAG